>JAKOWL010000104.1 GCA_029781535.1 Pseudomonadota bacterium | reverse complement strand
GGCTGCCTATGCCGATGAAATCCTTACCGCTTCGACCGTAACCGGCATGTCCACCGACAGCCTGCAGGCGTATAAATACGCTGCAGAGCTTGTGGATGTCTCCTTGGATACTTTAACGGGCAGCATGGCAAGGAACGTTAGATCCATGTCTTCCGCTCGGAAAGGCACCGGCGAGGTCGCAGACGCTTACCGGAGGCTTGGCGTTTCAGTCACCGACGCCAGCGGCAACCTGCGTGACAGCGAAACCGTCTATTGGGAAACCATAGACGCACTTGGCAAGGTGTCAAACGAAACCGAGCGCGACGCGCTGGCCATGCAAATTTTCGGTAAATCAGCCCAAGAACTGAATCCCCTGATCGCGCAGGGTTCGGTAGGGATAGCGGAGCTGACCGAGGAAGCAAAACGTATGGGTGCTGTTATGAGCGAAGATTCGCTGAATGCTCTCGGCAAATTTGATGATAGCATCCAGCGGCTCAAAGCAGGCAGCACAGCAGCCAAGAACATGCTGGGTACCGTACTGCTTCCCCAGCTTCAGATATTGGCCGACGACGGAGTTGCGCTAATTGGGGAATTTACTCGTGGATTATCCGAAGCAAATGGCGACTGGACGAAGATAAGCGAAGTCATAGGTAATACGATGGGAAACCTTGTAAGTATGCTGATGGGAAACCTGCCGAAACTCATTCAGGTAGGCTTGGATATTGTCACATCCATCGGCGGTGCAATAGTGGAGAACCTCCCAGTCATTATCGACGCGGCGGTTCAGATTGTCATGACCCTGTTGCAGGCTTTAATCGACGCGCTACCTCAGATAACAGAAGGCGCTTTTCAACTTGTCATGGCATTGTTGCAGGGGATTATCGACAACCTACCCGCGCTGGTGGAAGCAGCAGTGCAAATGATTGTGACACTGGCATCCGGTATCGGGAAGGCGCTTCCGGAGCTGATACCGGCTGTTGTAGAAGCCATTCTCCTAATTGCCGAGGTGCTTCTTGGTAATATGGATAAAATCCTTGACGCAGGGTTTCAGATCATACAGGGACTGTCGCAGGGACTTTTAAATGCATTGCCAGAACTAATTGAAGCACTGCCGAGGATAATTACAACAATCATTGACTTTGTGACGAACAATATGCCGAAGATCATAGAATTGGGAATTACGCTTATCGTACAGCTTGCTGCCGGGCTTGTGAAAGCCATTCCAGAACTAGTAAAGTCTTTACCTCAGATTGTTGCGGCTATTATAG
>JAKOWL010000066.1 GCA_029781535.1 Pseudomonadota bacterium | reverse complement strand
AAACCAAGCTGACAGATAAGATTGAAAAAGTTGCACCAGGCGTGATTGCACGTAAATCGGTTTCACAACCAGTACAGACTGGCTTGAAATCCATTGACTCCATGGTGCCGATTGGCCGTGGTCAACGTGAGCTGATCATTGGTGACCGTCAAACAGGTAAAACCGCAGTTGCTGTAGACGCCATCATCAACCAAAAAGGTCAAAACATGACCTGTATCTACGTTGCGATCGGTCAAAAAGCTTCAACAATTGCCAACGTTGTTCGTAAATTGGAAGAGAACGGTGCGATGGCTTACACCATCGTGGTTGCTGCTGCTGCTTCCGACTCTGCTGCATTGCAGTTCCTAGCACCATATGCTGGCTGTACCATGGGTGAATACTTCCGTGACCGCGGTGAAGATGCATTGATCGTATACGATGACTTGTCCAAACAAGCTGTTGCTTACCGTCAAATCTCCTTGCTGTTACGCCGTCCACCAGGCCGTGAAGCTTATCCAGGCGACGTGTTCTACATTCACTCCCGTTTGCTGGAGCGCGCAGCACGTGTAAACGAAGAGTATGTCGAGAAATTCACCGATGGCAAAGTAAAAGGCAAAACTGGTTCATTGACCGCCCTGCCAGTGATTGAGACAGCAGCCGGTGACGTTTCAGCATTCGTTCCAACCAACGTGATTTCGATTACCGACGGTCAGATCTTCTTGGAAACTGACTTGTTCAACGCCGGTATCCGTCCTGCAATCAACGCCGGTATCTCAGTGTCTCGCGTAGGTGGTGCAGCGCAAACTAAAGTCATCAAGAAATTGGGTGGCGGTGTACGTTTGGCATTGGCGCAATATCGTGAGTTGGCAGCGTTCGCGCAGTTCGCTTCTGATTTGGATGAAGCAACCCGTAAACAGTTGGATCGCGGTCGCATGTTTACTGAGTTGATGAAACAGGCGCAATATTCTCCATTGAGCGTATCTAACATGGCGATTAGCTTGTTCGCAGCTAACAAAGGTTACTTTGACGACGTGCCAACTAACAAAGTACTGGCATTTGAAAAAGCTTTACATGGTTTCATTGCTTCTAAGTACGCCAAACTGGCAGATGCTATTGAGACAAGTAAAGATTTGAACGCTGATAATGAAAAAGCTTTAGATGCAGCGATTCAAGACTTCAAAGCAACAAGCGCTTACTAATAGCCAAAGTAATCAGATAGAAATTTAATCAACTACTTAGGATTATCAAATGGCTGTTGGTAAAGAGATTAGAACCAAGATCAAAAGTGTAGAAAATACACGCAAGATCACCAAGGCAATGGAAATGGTGGCGGCATCCAAAATGCGTAAAGCGCAAGATAGAATGCGCGCCTCCCGCCCATATGCCGAGAAAATCCGTAATGTGGCGGCTCACTTGAGCTTTGCGCAAGCAGAGTATAAACATCCGTTTTTGATTAAACGTGATGTAGTGAAAAATATTGGCTTAATCGTGGTGAGTTCAGACAAGGGCTTGTGCGGTGGCTTAAACACCAATGTGTTGCGGTTATCAGTAAACCAGATGAAAGCTTGGGAGGCTGAAGGTAAAAAAATCAGCGTCAGTGCCATCGGTAACAAAGGTTTTGGTTTTATGGGTCGTATCGGAGCCGATGTGAAATCTCACATCACGGGCTTGGGCGATACGCCGCATCTGGAAAAACTGATTGGTACAATCAAGGTAATGTTGGATGCATATACGGCTGGTGAAATTGACCAGTTGTATATCTGCTACACCAAGTTTATCAACACCATGAAACAAGAACCTACCATGCAACAGTTGCTGCCATTGAGCGGTGAGCAGCTGGGTGCACCAAAAGGTCACTGGGATTACATCTATGAGCCAGAAGCCAAGCCTGTGGTTGATGAGCTCATGGTGCGCTATGTGGAATCGCTGATTTACAACGCAGTTGCAGAGAATATGGCATCCGAGCAATCGGCGCGTATGGTGGCGATGAAAGCGGCATCTGATAACGCGAAGAGCGTAATCGGTGAGTTAAAACTGGTATACAACAAAGCACGTCAAGCAGCGATTACCAAAGAGATCTCCGAGATCGTTGGTGGCGCGGCAGCTGTGGCTTAACGAATTTATACATTGAATCTGACTAGAAGAGTTAGGAATACAAAATGGCAAAAGCAAATCAAGCAGTGGTAGGTAAAGTGGTACAGTGTATCGGCGCCGTGGTGGACGTTGAGTTTCCACGCGATCAAATGCCGAAAGTATTTGATGCACTGATTATTGATGATAAAGACTCCCAGGCTGAAAAAGGTTTAACCTTAGAAGTACAACAGCAATTGGGCGACGGCATCGTACGTACCATTGCGATGGGCTCATCTGATGGTTTGGCACGCGGCACACCATTCAAATCTACAGGTACACAAATTCAAGTGCCAGTAGGTGAAGGCACATTGGGTCGTATTATGGATGTTTTGGGTCGTCCAATTGATGAAGTAGGTCCAATCGACTCTAAAGAATTCCGCTCTATTCACCAAAAAGCACCAACTTTCGAAGAGCTCTCCCCTTCTGTAGATTTGCTGGAAACCGGTATCAAGGTGATTGACTTGGTTTGTCCGTTTGCTAAAGGCGGTAAAGTGGGTCTGTTCGGTGGTGCGGGTGTGGGTAAAACCGTTAACATGTTGGAACTGATCAACAACATCGCTAAACAGCACTCAGGTCTTTCCGTGTTTGCCGGTGTGGGTGAACGTACCCGTGAAGGTAACGACTTCTACCATGAAATGGCAGAGGCTGGCGTTATCAAATTGGATAACATGAAAGAATCAAAAGTGGCGATGGTGTTCGGTCAGATGAACGAGCCACCAGGCAACCGTCTGCGTGTAGCGTTGTCTGGCTTGACCATGGCTGAAAAATTCCGTGACGAAGGCCGTGACGTGTTGTTCTTCGTGGACAATATCTACCGTTACACATTGGCCGGTACTGAAGTATCCGCATTGCTGGGCCGTATGCCTTCAGCTGTAGGTTACCAACCTACCCTGGCTGATGAGATGGGTCGTCTGCAAGAACGTATTACTTCTACCAAAGTGGGTTCTATTACTTCTATCCAAGCCGTTTACGTGCCAGCGGATGACTTGACTGACCCATCACCAGCGACAACATTCCAGCACTTGGATTCTACCGTTGTGTTGTCCCGTGACATCGCTTCTTTGGGTATCTACCCAGCGGTTGACCCACTGGATTCCACTTCACGTCAGCTTGATCCACAAATTGTGGGTGAAGAGCACTACTCTGTTGCACGCTCTGTACAAGCAACCTTGCAACGTTATAAAGAGTTGCGCGACATTATTGCGATTCTGGGTATGGACGAACTATCTCCAGAAGACAAACTGATTGTTAGCCGTGCACGTAAAATCCAGCGCTTCCTGTCACAACCATTCCATGTGGCTGAAGTATTTACAGGCGCACCAGGTAAATACGTGCCACTGAAGGAAACCATCAAAGGCTTCAAAGCAATCGTTGCCGGTGAATATGACAGCTTGCCAGAACAAGCCTTCTATATGGTGGGTGGTATTGAAGAGGCTGTAGAAAAAGCCAAAACAATGAACTAATGAGTTTCGCCGTTGCAAGGCGGTGTTGCGTATCGTACGCCCCACTCGCTTTGCTGACGAGATGAATTAGCAGAGGATAAAAGAATGGTACATACAGTACATATAGATGTAGTGAGCGCGGAAGAGTCCATCTTTTCCGGTGAGGCGGAATTCGTAGTTGCTCCAGCCGTTGCCGGTGAAGTGGGTATCTATCCAAATCATACACCATTGATCACAACGGTGAAGCCTGGTGCTTTGCGCATCAAACAGGCTGATATTGCTGAAGAAACGCTGATTTTTATTTCCGGTGGTATGCTAGAAATCCAGCCTGGCTTGATCACAGTATTGGCAGATACAGCCATACGTGGCCATGACCTGGATGAGGCTAAAGCGATTGCAGCTAAAGAAGCAGCGGAAGAAGCGATGAAAAACCGTACTTCTGAGGTTGACTATGCCAAAGCTCAGGGTGAATTGGCAGAAGCACTTGCACAAATCCAGGCGATTCAGAAACTGCGCAAAAATGTACACTAATTTATTGTGCAAAAAAAAGCGGCTATATGCCGCTTTTTTTTTGAATTAATAAACAAGGCAGACAGATACTTGTCCGATGCTGTGTTGCATATACTGAAAACGAATATGCATAGTAGAATGAACAAAGTATGAGTAAAAAATTAAACATCGTTATTTTGGCGGCAGGTAAAGGCACGCGTATGGTGTCCAATTTGCCAAAAGTGTTACATAAACTTGCTGGCAAGCCCTTGCTGCTGCATGTAGTGGATTGCGCAAAAAGCCTGAATCCGCAAAAGATTATTGGTGTGTATGGCTATGGTGGCAGTGCTGTACCAGACGCCATGGCACATGAAA
>JAKOWL010000051.1 GCA_029781535.1 Pseudomonadota bacterium | reverse complement strand
CGCGCCGTTGAAAACATGGTTCAACGAGCTCGAGGTGCCACATATAAAACTGCGAAGCCCGCTTGTCCCGTATGCCACATCCCCATGTGGATCAGCTTGTTCTTTGATGGGACGGGCAATCATCGGGACAAAGATTTCCCGATCAATCATTCAAACGTGGCAGCGTTGCTGGATGCGCATATCAACGAACCCGATAACGGCATCATTCCTCTCTACTACGAAGGGCTGGGCCGAAAGTTCAGCTTCAAAGATCGCTACGAAGAAACCAAAGTGCATACCCCCGACGGTGTGACAACGGTCAAGCGTGAAGGCTACGAGGAATCGGATGAGCGTGTGATGGGCCTGGCATTCGCCGATGGCATCAGTGCACGACTTGAGAAGGCCATCTTTGACGTAATGGACGCCATTCAAACCCAGCGCAGCCAGAGTCGCGTCGATGAAATCAACATCGCTGCCTTTGGCTTTTCTCGCGGCGCCACCGAGGCGCGGGCATTTGTGCATTGGCTGGCGGCGCACAGCAAGGTCAAAGCGCAAGGCGCCAAGTTGAGCTTCGATGGCATCCCGCTGAACATCAAGTTCTTGGGCATCTTCGATACGGTGGAATCGGTCGGCTGGGCTGGTGCCAACGAAATGCCCGATGTCATCAAGACCACCGTGCCGCCGTTCGTGCAAAAGTGCTGCCACATCGTGGCGGCCCACGAGTTGCGCCATGCCTTTCCGCTCACTGTGGTTGAAGGCAATCATCGTTGCGTGGTGTACCCCGGGGCGCATGCCAATGTGGGTGGGGGTTATGCACCCAACGAGCAAGGCCGATCCAACAGCTTGGCACGTGTCGCCCTGTTGCAGATGCTCGATGAGGCGCGTGGGGCGGGGTTGAAGATGATGTCTCTTAGTGAGATGCAGGCGTCTGATGATTGGAAGAAAATTCACAAACCATCTTTTGACATCCCGCTCGAAACCGTCTCCTCGCTCAACAATTACTTGGCGAGCGTCAACCCCAGCGGTTCATTGCCTCAGCACTTTGAAGCTCATATGAAGCCCTACTGGGCCTGGATCGACAGTGGCTTGGCCATGCAGGACATCCAGAGCAAGAAAGCCGCCTTTTCTAACGATGCCCAAAGAAAAGACGAATTCCGCCGCATGGAGTTCATCTTGCGTTACGAGGCCAGAACGTCACAGGGCCGCGGGCAGAACGACACGCCATTTGACGAGCCGATCTCTTTCAAGGCAAGCACCAAGGTCTCGCCGCCTGCTGAGCCAGTGGCGAGCTTCTTCAAGACCTATGTGCACGACTCGTTCGAGCATTTTTCAATGACCGGAGGCACCCTGCAAAAAGACTTCAGCGACGCGAATTACTACCACTTACGCGAGACCCGCCAGCCGGCTGGGTAATGATCTCTGATAGGGGGGATCGCTCAGCCAGCGAAGCGGCGCAGCGCAACGCGGCCGCGTTGTCGGGCATCCGCAGTCAGGCTTTCGACGGGGGCGCGGGCCACACCCAACTGCTCTTCGACGACAGCCCGCAGCAACTTGCCGTGCAAGCCGGCACCACCCAGTCGGCCACCTGGCTCAACCTGGGGCACTTGGTCCACCGCGCCGACAACCACCGCGGCAGCCTGCGCGGCCAGGGCTTCGAGCTGCGCACCGATGCTTGGGGCGCGGTGCGCGGTGCTCAAGGCGTGCTGCTCACCAGCTACGTGCTCAACCCGAGCCAGGGCGCGGGCCACAACGACGCGCAAATCGCGCTGGCGCAACAAGCCCAGACGCTGACCGAGGCGCTGCAACGTGCCACGCACGCCCACCAGACCGTGACGCTGGCCGCCGCGGTGGGCAGCACGGCTGCTAACCAAACCACGCTCGATGACTACGAGCCCCCGCTGTCCGCCCTGCGCACCAGCCTCAGCAGCCACGTGCGCAGCGACGCGCTAGACGCCGCGCGCGGCAGTGCCTTCGACAAGAACACCCAGCCGTCAGACGACAACAGCCACATCCCCCACACCGCCGATGCCCTGATCGCGCTGAGCGCCCAGGCCAGCCTGGTGAAGAATGTCACCATGCTTAATCCTATCTATGAGCTTTTTTTCGTCCACCATAACACCACTTTAGCCGCATCTAACCTATAAAACAACTCAAAATGACAAAAAGATATAAAAAGGTTATTTAAGAAGAACTTTCTGCTTTACTCACTAAAAGACAATTTCTATTCAACGAGGTTTCATACATGTGTGATAATGACAAAATCGCAAAATGTCACACATGTGAAACGTTGATAGATCTATAGCCCGTGCTCAAAATGCTATTTTTCTGGAGCGAGCAAGTTTTTAACTAGGCTAATAAAATCCATTACCTTCTTCTCGTCAATACAATTATGCTCATATTTCCACAGCAGATTTAAGGGCTTCAGGTAGTCTTTCTTATTTGATACATGCTCCACTCCGAGAAAATCTTCCAAATCTTTAGAAAACTTGTGTACAGGAACTCCATTTTTATGGCATTGTTCTTCAATATAATTGTTCATCGCTTCGTGATTCTTTTTATCATTGTCTCCGTCGAACAAAACAGCGAACTCTATGCCCAGAGCCTGAAAAAGATCCATGAACCGGGGTATCTGATACTTACCTCCAGCATTGATGATGTTAACCTTTTCCTTAAAGGGGATCTTGCCTTGTTCAAAGAGGTAATCTATAAATGCTTTTTCAGTTATTCCTTCACAGATCAGTACATTATCTGCGAAGAAGGAGCAAGCTCTATCAGGGTCTAAATAGAGCATATATAAAATTTTCTCTCTTTCTTCGTCATCTTCATCAATAGCACTATTGTGATTTGATCCATTCGTATTGCGCTTATCAACAATCTTCTTAAAGTCAGTATTGCCCTCAATGATCTCATTCATTACCGCCTCATCTATTTGCTTTAACAAAGTTTCTCCTGATTGTTTGTTCAACTTTATAATGCTTTCTAGTTTGTTGATGTTTTTGCTAACAAAATGTGGTGAATGCGTGGAAATTAGTACTTGCTGATTCTCCTCTTGTGCAAGCTGACATAAGTTCCTATTGAGCGTTTCCTGCTGCAGTGGATGAAGAAATGCTTCTGGTTCTTCAAATAAGATCAATGTAAGATTTGGCGCGAATTGGTGATCTTTAGGTTGTCTTTCTTGTCCGTTGTTTGGCAATGTGGTAGCCACCTTGATGAGGGCATAGATTAGATATCTCTGCAAGCCTTGGCCCACGTATTGCACGTCAACGGGCTCATTATCAAGATATTCATCTACCAAGGAAGTGGTAAATAGCATTTTCATGACGTCTTGAGGTTTAAGCTCCATGATCCCTATATTGAATCTAAATTTCCAATCTTCCAATTCGTAGGTTATGGCATCTTCAAGATTTTTTAGTTAGGAACCTTGTGGTAATTCATCACTATGTAAATCCCCCACGAATTTATTACAAGCTTCTAAAAACGACCTAAAAGTGTCGCTATCTTCAATATTTTTCATGGCTAAATTAAGCAAATCACGAAAAGGGGAAGGTCCTGTCAGCTTTGTATAGTCATCGACTACACTCGTTGCTGGAACATATATGACATTGCCTAATTTTGCCTGCCCAACATTTTTCCAGCCATAAAAAAGTCTTCAGATAACTTGCCGTTCTTGTATCCAAAAATGTTACTCTGATTAGCGGATTTGGCTTTGCCACTTTCAAGAAAAAGTCTTCGTAGTTTTAACTTATTCTCATTTCCAGGTTGTTTGTAATTGTCGTCAAGAGTTTCGTATTCAAAGGGAGTCAACTCAAATTCTATATCGACCCAACTATCAGAATCGTGAGTTTTAAATTTGGGGAAAGTCCTTGTCAGGGCCGAATTTGAGATCTTTTACACCAAAGAATAATCTTATTGCGTCTATGGTATTCGATTTACCGCAATTATTCGCACCCACTAAAAGTGAAAAATCTTGTAAGGTAAACGATTGATCTTCTATGGATCGAAAATTATGGATTCTGGCCTTGCTTATTTTCATGATTAGACCTCCCCGGCACTTTATGCTCAAAAGTGAATAACCTTTATTCATGCTAGCATGTTCTTCTTAAGTTGTAATAATACTTACATTGCATGTTCAAAAGCTTCTCACTAATCTGGGTATCTAAGCGCTGCCCGTTGCCAGAAATATACAATGTACAAGAAAGTGTTCTTCCATACCTGTGCCCAAGAAATATTGCATGTGGACAAAGGCTACTGGTTTGGTAATACCAGTATAGTAGTGCTTATTCTTGTAATACCAATACCCTAATGGTTTCTTGTAGTTGATGTTTTCCCCAGATCTTAATTAGCACATCTATTCAAGAAAGAAATAGGTGAGACCATGTTT
>JAKOWL010000003.1 GCA_029781535.1 Pseudomonadota bacterium | reverse complement strand
CACCGTTTGCCTCGCATGAGGCTCAAGCCATCATGCTCACCACCAGACAAGTCCACTAAAGGCGCTTCAAAGACAGAGGTTGGTGAGTCGCGTATCCGAATTTGATGTCCGTAAGTGCAATTTCTCGCTTGAACCAGCACACAACCAGTACCAGACAAGCCTTAATTGGCTGTGTCACACGACGAAAGCTGCTATAATCATACTTACAAATTTTCGTCACAAACAAATGGGACTTTTGATGCTGAATTCAATAGGGGCCACTGGCGCGCGCTGGCTGCGACGCCACCTATTTACTCGCGAAAATGCTTGGGCAATTCTGCTGAGTGTCATTTTTCTGCTGCTGCTACTCATAATGACATCCGGAAATCAACCACGCTTTATTTATGGTAATTTTTAATGCCTATAGCCACACTGGGATGGGCAGTTGCGGGCTTAGGATGTCTCCTGCTCGCCGTCGCCGTCTGGCGAAAATTCGGTCAAACGAGATTGCAAGCAGTTTTGGTACTAGCCGCCTCCGGCGGAATTTCAGTTGCTTTATATGGGTCGCCTTGGAGTCTTATCTTCGTTATCGGGGCGATTATTTTAGTAGGTGTGACGTGGTGGGTTGTATCGGTTTCCACTCACCGGACAGCCAATACGGTTTGGATCACCACTCTGTGTCTGATCTTTTTATTGACTAAGCTGCCTTTTACTGCCCCGTTTATCGGTCCAACTATTTGGATTGGTATTTCATATTTGTTTTTGCGGCTGATGCATATGACTCTGGAAGCGCGACAAGGACGGTTGGGAACAATCACCCTATCGCAAATGCTGATTTACACGCTGCATCCGGCCACCCTTGTTGCCGGTCCGATTGACCGTGCCCCACACGCCATCCAAGAAATCGAGTCTGTACCCCAAAACGCCAGCGCCTATTTGAATGAAGGGTTATGGCGTATCCTAACAGGTTCCATCAAAAAATTCATTTTAGCCAATACATTTCATGAATTGACTGTTGCCTACGATGCCATCAACAGTCTACCTCCGGTATTGAGTACGTGGATATGGTTATTCGCGTATGCGTTTTACATTTACTTCGATTTTGCGGCCTATAGTGATATGGCGATTGGAGCAGGATTATTGTTAGGGATGCGATTACCAGAGAACTTTAGTAATCCTTATCTCCAACCGACCCTAACCCAATTTTGGCAGTCGTGGCATATCACCCTGTCCACATGGCTGCGCGATTATATCTTTTTTCCGGTCAGCCGGGGGCTGCTGCGCCGTTTCGGCAATCGCTTTGCGCCCATTATTTTGCTGGTCAGTCATTTGGTGACGATGGTCTTTAGCGGGTTGTGGCACGGATTCCAACTCGGTTTAGTGATGTGGGGCGTTTGGCATGGGTTAGGATTGTATGCTCATAGTCGCTGGATGATTGTGCGCCGGCGTTATCATTTACCAGCTGTACCAAAGCCCCTTGGCATAGCGATGACTTTCTTATTTGTATCGTTCGGTTGGATATTCTTCAGTATGCGTTTCACCCATGCGGTCCATA
>JAKOWL010000225.1 GCA_029781535.1 Pseudomonadota bacterium | reverse complement strand
CGAAACGCATTAAGGAATCACTTGAGTAATACCATCACCTGGCAGGAAAACAACCAATCACGCAGTGCGCATTGGCAATCCGAGGCGAACAATCCACCACCTAAAAAGGTAGTGATTGCGGACGATGCTACTAAGGCCGATGCCGCGTACAAGTTGGCCTGTGAGGGTACGGCGCTGCTGTATCGTGGTGACTTTCAAAATGCAAAACAGCTGCTGCAGGCCATCACACGGCGTGTGGACCGCAAGCCTGTGAAACCAGCCGGTAATCTGACTGAGGCCTTTCACCAGCATCGAGCGCGGCAGATCCAGCGCGCCAATATCACCGGCAAGATACTGATTGAGCTGAATGATGGACGCTGTGACTTGAAGCGTGCCCCGGATGTAAAAGAAGCGGTCACGCAGGCGCTGGATACTGTTCCTGCTAGTCTTGTGTTGTCGCTGCGGGAACTGCTGGGCATGATAGGTGCTTACGAATGGCGTAAAAAAGGTGTATTTATCGATGCCCTGCAAGCCAATATCCATGCGCATTACGGAGTGTATTCTCCCATAAGGGGTGAATACCTGCAGCTGGTTCAGCAAGCGCCGTTACATCATGTGCAAACCGCGTTCGATATCGGCACCGGTACAGGGGTGATCGCAGCGATCCTGGCTAAACGCGGCGTGAAAAAAGTCATCGCCACGGACAATAATTCGCGTGCTTTGGCTTGTGCCCGCGAGAATATCGCGCGGCTTGATTTGCAGCCACTAGTTGATGTGGTGGAAGCTGATTTGTTTCCTGTCCAGCAGAAAGCAGACCTTGTCGTTTGTAACCCTCCATGGCTACCAGCCAAGGCTAACGCGCCTATCGAGCATGCCATCTACGACAATCAATCGCAAATGTTGAGAGGTTTTTTGAATGGCGTGAAAGCCCATCTGAATGCAGATGGTGAGGCATGGCTAATACTTTCCGACCTTGCCGAGCATCTGGGGCTGCGCACACCTGACGAGCTGGCTGTGTGGATCGAAACTGCCGGTTTGCAAGTGGTGGAGAGAATCGACACTAGGCCTCAGCATGGCAAGGCACAGGATAAAAGCGATCCGTTGTATCAGGCCAGAAGCAAAGAGATTACTTCACTCTATAGATTGAAAGCGCTATCAGCTAAAATAAGCTAACTAGGAATATAAGGAATCATATGAGTTTAGGCCCGGTCATGATTGATGTCGTCGGTAAAGAACTGACTGCTGATGATATCCGACGTTTGCAGCATCCGCTGGTAGGCGGGGTGATCCTGTTTGCGCGCAACTTTGAGAACTGTGCTCAGCTGGCTGCACTGACGGCCAGTATCCATGCGGTTCGCAAGCCACCTCTGTTAATTGGTGTGGACCATGAAGGTGGTCGGGTGCAGCGTTTCAGGGATGGGTTCACCAAGATCCCGCCGATGCGTGAACTTGGGAAAGTGTGGGACAAGAATCCAAAACAGGCGCGACATCTGGCACAGGAAGCCGGCTGGGTGCTGGCAGCAGAGCTGCGCGCCCATGGTGTGGATTTCAGTTTTACGCCAGTACTGGATATGGATTATGGCGACAGTCTGGTGATTGGCGACCGCGCCTTTCACCGCAATCCTTATGCGATCCATGAGCTGGCATTCGCTTTGATGCAAGGCTTAAAGAAGGGCGGCATGCAAGCTGTCGGTAAGCATTTTCCCGGTCATGGCTTTGTAGTAGCGGATTCGCATGTCAGTATCCCAGTGGATGAGCGTTCGTTCGATGAGATTGCGCAAAACGATATGCAGCCTTTCCGGCAGATGATCGATGATGGACTGGCGGCGGTGATGCCGGCGCATGTCATCTACCCCAAAGTGGATGAAAAGCCTGCTGGGTTCTCACCCAGATGGCTGCAGAAGGTGCTGCGTGAGCGTTTGGGTTTCGATGGTGTGATATTCAGTGATGACCTGAGCATGGAGGGTGCGACGGTAGCTGGTGACGTGACCAGCCGCGCACTAGCCGCACTCAACGCAGGCTGTGATATGGTGTTGTTATGCAACCGCCCCGATCTGGCAGATGAGCTATTAGCCAACCTGCAATGGAAGATGTCCGCGCAAAGCATCGCAAGGCTGGCGCGCATGCATGGGGGCCATCATCCGATGGATATGAACCATCTGCACGAAAGCGGTGAATTCGTCGCAGCAGTGAAGCGGGTTGGCCTGATAGGCAAGGAAGAGCTTGATCTGTTTGCTTAAAGGTGTTTGAGTAAAAACAGCGGTATGGATTTATATGGAGCTGAATTCATAGCGGTGTATAAATTCATGCAGTTGAGAACTATCATGAATAGAGTTGGTGGTGAATATTAATAACAACAATCCATTATTAGCAAAGTTAGATTCTCAGTTTAGGCATCCTTTTTCAGATGGTGCGATGGAAGCTCTCAAATGGCTAGCACTTATTGCAATGACCTCGGATCATGTCAATAAAGTGCTTTTTGATGCCAGTGTACCTGTCATGTCAGTGTTTGGTCGCTTAGCTATGCCGATTTTCGGTTTTATAGTGGCATACAATTTGGCCCGCCCTGTTTTTTTTCTAAGTGGAGCCTATGAAAGAGTGTTAAAGCGAATGTTTGTATTTGGTTTGCTAGCCACTCCTTTTTTTGCCTTGGCTTTTAACAAACCCGTGCTTTATCCCAGGCTGAATATCATGTTCGCACTAATGCTGTCTGTATACATAATCAGCGCTATTAACAAGGCAAATCCTTATCTGTATTTAGTAGCTATATTGAGTGGGGTGGTGCTGGGGTCTCTTGTGGATTATTATTGGTTTGGAATCGTTTATTGCATATCCGCTTGGTACTTTTGTAAGCAGCCATCATTTTCTACTGCGAGTTTATGGATGGCGGGTGCAGCGATATTGTATTTTATAAATGGTAACTTTTGGGCGTTGTTGGCAGTACCAATTATTATTGGAGCAAGTCGGTTAGAATTCTATCTGCCAAGGTTGCGAGGTTTCTTTTATTGGTATTACCCAATACATATAGCTTTGTTGCTGGCAATTCATCGATTCATGGTTCGCTAACAATTTGTAACTTGAAACTTTCAAATAAAATCGTTATCTTAGGCTAGTAGTCATTTGACTATATTTATGAAAGAGGAAAAAGTAATGTCTGACAATATGCAAGTATTAGGTCGCGAGGATAGTTTATCCACAACGCAGAATCGTGTGTTGCGCAACACATATGCTTTGCTTGGTTTGAGCATGATCCCTACCGTCATTGGTGCGTATGTAGGATTGCAAATGAATTTTAGCTGGATGGCGATGCATCCTTTCATGTTCGCTATTGGCTTTATGGCCGCCATGTTTGGTATTTTCAAATTGATTGCAGTCAATCAGAACAGTGGTGTGGGCGTATGGTTGCTGCTGGGTATGACTTTCCTGTTCGGTATCATGCTTGGCCCAATCCTGCAGTTTGCACTGCATATCAGTAACGGTGCAGAAATCATCGGTTTGGCTGCGGCAGGTACAGGTATCACCTTTTTAAGTCTGGCTGGTATTGCTTCATCCCCGGCACGTGATTTCAGCAGCATTGGTAAGTTTCTGTTTATCGGCCTGATACTGGCGATTGTGGCTGGCTTGGCGAATCTATACTTCCAGATCCCAGCGCTGTCGTTAGCAATCTCAGGTATCTCAGTGCTGATTTTCTCAGGTTATATTTTGTATGACGTGAACCAGATTGTGCGTGGTGGCCAAACCAACTATGTGATGGCTACATTGAATCTATATCTGGATATCTACAACTTGTTCGTTAACTTGCTGCAGATTCTGTTATCTATCTTGGGTAACCGTGACTAAGTGTTTGCAAGATGTACAAAACCCCGCCACAGCGGGGTTTTTTATTGTGCTTTTTGTCTGCGCGCCCTGAAAAAGTCACTCAATAGTTTTCCGCATTCTTCCGCCAGTACGCCAGAAACTATACCAGTATGATGGTTAAGCTTGGTTTCAGCCATCAGGTTGACTACACTGCCGCATGCGCCGGTTTTCGGGTCGGATGCGCCATAGACAAGACGTGCGATACGCGCGTGCTGAATGGCGCCTGCGCACATGGCACATGGTTCCAGCGTGACATATAGCTCGCAGTCCACTAAGCGGTAATTTCCCAAGTGTGCCGCGGCTTGGCGCATGGCCTGAATCTCGGCATGGGCTGTCGGGTCGTGCCGGCCTATGGGCTGGTTGAAGCCGCGGCCTATGACTGAGCCATCCTTAATGACAACTGCGCCAACTGGCACTTCGCCATTTTCTGCAGCCAAATATGCCTGCTCCAGTGCTTGCCGCATCCAATTCTCGTCGTTCATGGCCAAGGCAACTATACTTTCAGTCGTACTTCACTGCCTTTGTCTGCCCATCGAACTAGCACATAGATAACGCCAAGCACGAATGCGCCGCCTACCCACATGCTAAGCTCCATCGCTGTCGGGGTGGCATCCTGTACCGGGATGACTATCAATTTACGCAAGAACATGACCAGGACTACTTCTATAAAGGTTTCAACCTGTAATTTGAATCCCATCAGGTAGCGGATCTCGGCGGAAATAAGTGCTGAGATGGACCACAGCAACATGAGTGTACCCAAGGCATGCAGGAAGCCATGCACGAGATTGTGGGCATAGGCGGCTTCTTTCACGTCCTTGAAGAACAGCCAGGTGAACATCAGCACGGAAACAGCCAGCGCCAAACCAATCACCACATGGGCAAAACCGTTCAACCATAGCATGGCGCGCACTGCAACTTTATTCATGGGTTCAAACTCTCTTGGCAGTTGGTCTTGCGTCATGAAAGGCTCCGGAACAAATAATGTACTAGATGGAATTTAACCACAAACTCCATGAGTTATTCATATGCAAGTTCAACTTTATCCGTAGCAACGATGTCATAATGCTTTTGTATGATATTTTTCTGTAGCCTAAAAGAAGCAGGAGAAAATATGGCATTGGATTTATTCAGCCCGTTGCAATTGGGTGCAATCAACTTAAAGAATCGCATCGTGATGGCGCCGCTGACCAGAAATCGCGCAGGCGAAGGCGGTGTGCCGCAAGCCATGAATGTGACTTATTACGAACAGCGTACTTCTGCCGGCCTGATCATCACCGAGGCGACGCCAATTTCGCCGATGGCGCATGGCTACCCGGCCTTGCCGGGAATCTATACGCCTGAACAGGTAGCCGGCTGGAAGAAGATCACCGATGCAGTGCATGCCAAGGGTGGCAGGATCGTCATCCAGCTGTGGCATGTGGGGCGTATCTCGCATCCCAGCTTGATAGGTGGGCAAACGCCGGTTGCGCCAAGCGCCATCAAACCGGCCGAGCAGGCGTTTACCTACAGTGGACTGCAGGATTATGTGACACCGCGGGCGCTGGATAAAAGCGAATTGCCAGGCATCGTGAACGATTACGTGCATGCGGCGCAGTGCGCGATGGCAGCGGGATTCGACGGGGTGGAAGTGCATTCTGCCAATGGCTATCTGCTGGATCAGTTCCTGCGTGATGGCACTAACCAGCGTACTGATGAATATGGCGGCAGTTTTGAGAACCGTGCCCGTTTGCTGATGCAGGTGGTGGGCGCAGTCGTCGATACAATCGGTGCAGACAGAACGGGTGTGCGCTTGTCGCCAGTGAACCCGTTCAACGATATGCGTGACAGCCAGCCGCAAGCCTTGTTCGAATATGTGGCAGATGCATTGAACCGCTTTGGTCTGGCATATCTGCACGCCGTGGAGGGAGGCATTCATGGCGGTGGCGAGGCAGTCCCGTTCGATTTTGCAGCATTCAGAAAGCACTTTAAAGGCGCTTACATGGCGAATCTGAGTTATGACAAGGCGCGTGGCAACGCAGCGATAACAAATGGTCATGCAGACTGCATCGCTTATGGTGTGCCATATATCGCCAACCCGGATCTGGTCGAGCGCTTCAAGCTGGATGCGCCGTTGAATGCTGCTGACGAAAGTACGTTTTACGGCGGCACAGAGAAAGGCTATATCGATTATCCGTTTTTAGGAAAATAAACAATGAAAAAACCAGCAACAACCCGGCAGCCTGTCGCGGAAATCATCGCCAACCGCTGGAGCGGACGTGCCTATAACCCAGACAAGCCAGTGACAGACGAACACGTGACAGCGTTGCTGGAGGCCGCGCGTTGGGCCCCAAGCTGTTATGGCGACCAGCCATGGCGCTTTGTGGTATGCAACAAAGGTAATAATCCGCAGGCATGGCAGGCTGCCTTTGATACGCTCGCAGAAAGCAACCAGACGTGGGCAAAGAATGCGCCGTTATTGGTGCTTACCTGCGCAAATACATTGTTCAGGCACAACGGTAAACCTAACCGCTGGGCGGGTTATGACACAGGTGCTGCGGTAGAGAATATGTGCCTGCAGGCGACGGAATTGCGGTTGGTTGCGCATCAGATGGGCGGCTTCAGCGTCGAGGCGGCGCGCAAAGCCTTTAATGTGCCGGAACAGTTCGAGTTGATGGCAATGGTGGCGATTGGACATGGGGATACGCCAGAATCACTTCCAGATGATTTGCGAGACCGGCAGATCGCGCCGCGCCAGCGTTTGACCTTGGGCGATCTGTTCTTTGATGGTACATGGGAAGCGCCGATTAAATAGGCCTTGTGATACAATCTCCGCTTTATATTTGAAGGCACTGTCATGGCTGTATTGACCTTAACCAAAGCAAATTTCAAAGACACGATCGAGAGCAATGACTTTGTGATTGTGGATTTCTGGGCGCCTTGGTGCGATCCATGCGTGGCATTCACTCCGACTTTTGAGGCAGCTGCGGAAAAGAACCCTGATATCGTGTTCGGCATGGTCAATACTGAAGCTGATCCTGAGATTGCCGAGTATTTCCAGGTGCAGCAGATTCCAGGCATTCTGGTGATACGTGAGCGCGCTGGTATCCATGCACAAGTGGGTGAGATCGGTGCACCTGCACTGGATGAGATCATCAAATGGGCACGAGCCTATGATATGGCGAACGTCCGGGATTTTATAGCCAGACAGAACGAACTGGTAAAATAAAAAAAGCCGCATCAAGCGGCTTTTTTATTGTGTATCTAAATACCGCCTATCAGAATCCGCCGGTGGTGACGATACGGAAAAGATAGTACAACCCCAGCCCCATCATCACATGCATTGGCAAATTGCCGCTTTGTTTTGTTTCCACTTTTGATGGCGCGGTGATCCAGCGGTTGATGAGCCACAGCACCACGACGATCACCGGGATGAAAGCCATATGCGAAGTGTCCTGAAATAGCCAGCCAAGCACGTTTTTAAGCCACCCATCGTCTTTGAAGAACTCAATCGCCAAGCCTATGATGCCAATCACCATCAGAATGAATCTGCCGATGGCCAGCATGTTGTTCAAACCGGATTCCGGTTTGATATTTACATTCTTGCGGTATTTGTTAGGATCCATCCGTAGCTCCAGTGACGTAAGTTTGCCTAATTTTGGGCGAGATATTTGGCCGGGTCAACTGATTTGCCTTGCCGGCGGATCTCGAAGTGTAACTTGACGGTGTTGCTGTCTGTATTCCCCATTTCGGCAATCTTTTGACCTGCCTGAACGGTCTGGCCTTCTTTCACCAGGATTTTGCTGTTATGTGCATAGACAGACAAATAGGTCTTGTTGTGTTTGACGATGACTAGCTTGCCATAGCCGCGCAGGTCAGAACCAGTGTAGATCACTTTGCCGGCAGCTGCTGCGTTGATAGCTTGTCCGGTACTGCCAGCAATATCAATGCCCTTGTTGCTTGATTCGTTGAAGTTTCCAATGACTTTTCCCTGTGTCGGCCAAGCCCAGTCTATCGCTTCATCGTCAGCGGGTTTCGCCTCTGCTGGCTTGGATTCAGTGGTTTTTCCATCTGCGGCTTTTGCGTCGGCAGTTTTGGCGTCTGTCGGTTTGCCTGTTGGGCGATTCATGGCTTCAACGCTGTATGGTTCGCGTGTGGCTTTGGGTTCGCTTAATACAGGTATGACCGCAGAGGGCGTGCTGCTAGTTGCTGTTGTGTTTGTTGTCTCGGTGATGCCAGGCCCGGTTTTGATGGTGCCGACGACTACGCCCCCTTCATCTGCCGGCTCGGGTTTGGTTTTTAGCGGAGCGAAATTGAGCACTTGCCCGACCTTGATGTTATAGGGTGGTGGGATGTTATTGGCTGCGGCGATTTCCTTATAGTCATAGCCGAATTCCAACCCAATGCGCAGCAGATTGTCGCCTTTCTTGACCGTGTAAGTGTCTGGTAACCAGTCCTTGCCAGCGGAACTGGCGGTGGGTTTCAACTGCCCTGGTTTTGCTGCAGGAGTCGCAGGTTTAGCTTGTGGCAGGCGGTCTATGACAGGTGCAGGGGGATTGCTTTCACAGGCAGCTAGTAATCCGCAAAAGAGTAATGCTACATAGCGCCGCATCATGCGCTGACACCGCCTAGCAAAGGTACGAATTTCACTGCCTCCAGCTTGGTCTGGCGGAATTCTTTGCCGGTGTTCTCAATCAATGTAAGTATCTGTGCGCTGGTGCCGATGGGAATCACCATGCGCCCACCCACGGCAAGCTGCGCCAGCAGATCTTGCGGTACATGGCTGGCAGCTGCGGTGACGATGATGCCGTCAAAAGGTGCAAACTCTGCCAAACCTTCGCTGCCGTCAGCATGGTCAAGTTTTACATTGACACATTTGAGCGTACGCAAGTGTCCGCGGGCTTTCATCACCAGAGGGCGTATGCGTTCAACAGACAGGACTTCGTCGGCGACGCGTGACAGTACGGCGGTCTGGTAGCCGCAGCCTGTGCCAATCTCCAGCACTTTGCCCAACGGCCCGCCGTGACGCAGCAGCTCTGTCATCCTCGCGACAGTGTAGGGTTGGGAGATGGTTTGCCCGAACCCGATAGGTAGAGACACGTCCTCATACGCTCGTATGGAAAGCGCTTCATCCACGAAGATATGGCGCGGGATCTCCCCCATCACGTGCAGTACTACTTCATCTTTGATGCCTTGCTCGCGCAAGCGTGTGATCATGCGCTCACGCGTGCGCAGCGAGGTCATGCCGATACCGGTTTTGTTTCTGAGTAAGGCCATAATCAGTTGTTCAGCCAGTCCTGCATTTCACTGAGTTGGCTATGTTTGGTCAAATCTACCTGGATGGGGGAAATGGACACCTGATTGTTGGCTACGGCGTAGAAATCCGTACCTTCTCCGCCATCATTGGGTTGTCCTGCCGCACCGACCCAGTACACCGTTTCACCGCGAGGTGTTTTAAGCTGCATCACCGGTTCAGCTTTATGGCGTTTACCAAGGCGCGTGATGACCTTGCCTTTGAGCTGGTCATACGGAATGTCAGGAACGTTCACATTGAGCAAAGCAGGAGATTTGAAAGCATTCTTCAGGTGTTTCTGTACCAGCTCAACTGCGACCTTTGCGGCAGTTTCAAAATGTGTCGAGTTATGCTGCGACATGGAAATGGCGATGGAAGGAATGTCGAGCAGGTAGCCTTCCATTGCCGCAGCCACCGTGCCGGAATAGATCGTGTCATCACCCATGTTGGCGCCGTCATTGATGCCGCTAATCACCATGTCCGGCAAATCCTTCATCAACCCGGTCAATGCGATATGCACGCAGTCTGTCGGGGTGCCGTCCACATAATAGGCGTTCTCGCCAGTCTTCCTGACGCGCAGGGGACGGTCGAGCGTGAGAGAGTTGCTGGCACCGCTGCGATTGCGTTCCGGTGCCACGATAGTGATCTCGGCCAGTGGGGCAAGGTGTTGTGCCAGAATGTTCAAGCCGGGTGCAAAGTAACCGTCGTCGTTGGAAAGTAAGATTCGCATGCCTAGATTATAAATTAAGCCATGCGGTTTTATGTGCGGTTTCGGCTGAGTTTTGCGTAAAAAATTGCACAACAGAAAAAAATGAGACACAGCAGGATTTCAATCAGGGCTAATGTGGCCGAAATGCCGCTGTCAGCCCAGCTACGAACCACCCCTTCGATGAAATACAGCAATATGAACATGCTGGCCCACTGATAGGTATAGCGCTGGCCACGCAAGATGCCGAATAACGGTAGCAACAAAGGTGCCGCTTTAAGCATCAACAACGAGCCACCCGGTTTGAGTGGCGCAAGGAATGTCTCCCAAGCCAGACACAGAAAAATCAGGGCGAGCAAGCTGGCGCTGGCGCCCAAACGCAGCTTGTGGATCATGCGCGGCTGGTTTTTGCCATCTCTACCAGGGCTAGACGTGCACTGGCAGCATCTGTGACAGGGTTTTCGAACGTGAAACGTAATATCTGCACAGCATCGGCCGCATCGCCAACACGTACATCAAATCCGTCGCAGTCGATACCTATCATCTCCGCCTGCTGCGGTTGAATGCCGTGGAAATGCTTGCAGTAAGCCAGCAGACTGTCCGCATGGTCGGCATTCATGTGGTCCAGGATGTCGCTTTCGATCTCGGCCAGCTGGTTGGCTGGTGCAGCGACGTTATCGGCTTCCATCCATGACATCTTGCCGAATCCACCGATATAACGGACGTATGTAGCCTGGATACGGTAAAACGCGAAATCATGCATGTCGAAGTAGGTGGCCGCTTGCGGCAAATAGCGCAGATAACGCGTACGCAAGTCCTTATCCGCTGACTTGTCAATCAGCATCGCTTCCCCCAGCAAGGTCAGGCGGGCATTGGCCTGCAGATCCTCGGCCCCTGCAAACACCAACAGGGATACTTTGGGATTGGCGGTGATGTTCTTGGTATGTTCCGCGATATTGCTGATGAGGATGATGGGATTACCAGCATGATCCAGTACGAACGGCGCTACCGAACCAAACGGGTAGCCGGCATGTTTTGCGGAATGTGTGGATAGGATGCCGCTGCGCGTGCTGCGCAAGAATTGTCTTGCCTCATTTGCTAGATTCATGGTCGTTACCTGCTCAATTTTAAGGCTGTTTCAGCCAAACGTTTGCCCAGTGCGATGCACAATTTTCTTTCATCTTCGCTGATTGGCCGGTCATTCATAACGCCGCTGATGTGGCTTGCACCATAAGGCGTGCCGCCGCTTTGCGTCGCGCTCAAAGCCGGCTCGGAATAAGGCAGACCTACCATCAGCATGCCATGGTGCATCAACGGCAGCATCATGGTCAGCAGCGTGGTTTCGTTGCCGCCATGCATGGAGCCGCTGGAAGTGAACACCGCGGCCGGTTTGCCAATCAGCGTGCCTTTCAGCCATAAACCGGAAGTGCCATCCAGAAAGTATTTCATCGGCGCCGCCATGTTGCCAAAACGGGTAGGGCTGCCTAATGCCAATCCAGCGCACTCCTCCAGGTCTTGCAGTTCGGCATAGGGTGCACCGCTGGCCGGAACATCAGGCTCTGTCGCCTCGCAATTCGCCGAGACTTTTGGCACGGTGCGAATGCGCGCCTTCGCCCCGTTTACGCTCTCCACGCCGCGCGCAATCAACTGCGCCATTTCGCGCACAGCACCGCCTTGGGAGTAATAGAGGACAAGGATTTCTGTCATTTTTTCCTTTTATCTCTAATGCGCTGCTTCTTAGAGTCTAATTCGAATAGCCCAATTGCATTGACTAAATCGCTAAATTTAGGATAACCGTAGTTTCGCGAATCAAAAGCTGAATAATTTTTAACTATATGTTTTTTAATTTCACCCGTATGAGCA
>JAKOWL010000193.1 GCA_029781535.1 Pseudomonadota bacterium | reverse complement strand
TGTGTTATGGGGACTCTTTCCCACCAAACAAAAAGCCACATCTTCGGATGTGGCTTTTTCTTTGCGCAATCAGCTGGCGATAAGCATCTCAACGGTTTACAATCGAGCCATTAGTCAGTTATTTGTGTGAATCATCATGAAAAAACTCTTTTATATCGACTATCCGCAAGAACACGTGGAAGGCCAAGCACACACGTACCGTTGCGCCTACTGCAAAGTCATTACCACTACCATCAACGGCAGGCTGGAAGGCCATTTGCCTACGTGCGAGTATCGTATCAAGATGGAACAGACAGGCTATGAAGCAAGAGGCAAAGTGCAGCCGGGAGTTACTGTTGCAGATGATTTTGATTAATGTGTTTTGGCCAATAAAAAACCCGCTTGTTACAGCGGGTTTTTTATTCGTTCAGTATGAACTTATTTGTTCATTACGTACATTGTTACTTCAAAGCCGAAACGCATTTCGGTAGCAGCTGGTTTTGTCCACATAATATTCTCCTTTTAGGTTTCAAACGCATCATCATTGATGTGTTTGTATGATTCGCATATTACGCCGTTGTTTCCCTGACCACCTGTGCGCATCACGCAAATTGACCTAATGATTTTACGTAAATAATGCGTGGCAATTTGGCATACAATACGCTTAACTGTTGTTGGAAGAACAAAAAATGATGACCAATACCGTACTGATCACTGGGGCTAACCGCGGCTTGGGGCTGGAGTTCGCTAAACAATACGCACAGGATAGCTGGCATGTGCTGGCATGCGGCCGCACGCCAAGCCTGGTACTACGACAACTGGCAGAGGCACATGACAATATCGAGCTGTTTGACTTGGATGTGGGCGACTTTGCGGCGATTGACCTGCTGGCGGCGCGGTTGCATCCGCGCGCGATCGATGTGCTGATCTGTAACGCCGGCGTTTATCCGCCAAGCCACTTCGGCACGGTGGACTATGATGCGTGGGCGCATGCCTTCAAGATCAATTGCATGGCGACGCTGAAGATGGCCGAAGCGTTTGCGCCGCACATCAGCCGCAGCCAACAGCGCAAACTGGTGACGATCACCAGCAAGATGGGCAGCATCGATGACAACACCAGCGGCAGCGAATATATCTACCGCACAAGCAAAACTGCGCTCAATATGGTGATGAAAAGCCTTTCCATCGACCTGAAGCCTTACGGCATCGCCGTAGCCACATTGCACCCTGGCTGGGTGCGTACCGACATGGGCGGCCCGCACGGCTTGATCGACCCGCCGGAAAGCGTTTCCGGCCTGCGCCGGGTGATAGCCAATCTGGAGATTGGCACTAGCGGACGCTTTATCGCCTATGACGGCCAGGAAATTGCCTGGTAGTTTTCATTATGTTCAGGCACATCCTGAAAGCCAATCTGGATGCGCCTTCCAAAGCATCCGCCTCAGCAATGAAACGCGCGCATGAGGGTTATTTTTCTAGCGCTTTGAACGGCGCACGTTCTTCCAACTCGTCGGCGTAGGCAGCCACACCCAGCGCCTCGCGCCGCACTGCCTGGGCAATCGCCTCAGCAAACTGCGGGTGTGCGATCTTGTGGAAAGAGCAAGTCGGACGCGGCTCGAACCCGCGTGCCAGCTTGTGCTCGCCCTGTGCGCCGCCTTCAAAATAACGGATATCCTCGGCAATGCAAAACTCCTGCGCCTGATAGTATGCCAGCTCGAAATGCAAACCGGAGACAAACTGTGTAGCGCCCCAATAGCGGCCGTACAATGTATGTTTGTTGTAGATATTGAGCGTACTGGCGATTGGCCGACTATCAATCTCCGCCACAATCAGCAAAATGTTCTGCGGCATGGTATGGCCGATGCGGCTGAAAAAACCGCGCGTGAGATATGGCATGGAATGATGCTGGCGGTAGGTGTTGCAATAGCAGCGATAAAAGAAATCCCAATCGTTTTCTGTGATATCGGCACCTGTTATCCATCGGCATCGCACGCCAGCCTCAGCCACTTTTTTACGCTCCTGATGGATGCGCTTGCGTTTGTCGTGCGTGAGATGACTTAAGAATTCCTCAAAATCCGCGTAACCTTTGTTTTCCCAGCGGAACTGCACGCCCCCGCGTTTGAGCCAGCCTGCCGCCTCAAACAGCGATGCTGACTCGGCATCTGGGAAGTTCACATGTGCGGATGACAGTTCATATTGCTGCAACAGGCTTTCCAGCGCTTGCACCATGCGCGGCGAGAACTCGGGATTGGCGCTGAGGATGCGCGGCCCGGTCACCGGCGTGAAAGGCACGCCACACAGCAGCTTGGGATAATACTCCAGCCCGTTACGCTGATAGGCGTCGGCCCAGCTCCAATCGAACACATACTCCCCGTAGGAATCCAGCTTGAGATACAGCGGCATGCCGCAAACAAGGCGGCCGCCCTGGAGCGCCAGCAGATGGTGTGGTATCCAGCCGGTACCATCCCCGACACAGCCTATATCCTCCAACGCGCTCAGGAATGCATGGCTTAAAAAAGGATTGTCCGTATTGAGTGTATCCCATGCTTGCGCAGGGATTTCTGCAAAGGTTTTACCGGCTTGAAATGTCCAATCGACGGAATGGAGCATACGTTGCGGCAGGTTCTAAAGGGGTTAAGTGGGGTGTTTGCGGGAGTTTACGACTTGCTTGTTGGATTTCAGCCTGGCCTTGGCCTTGATCTCGTCTTCAGTGTTCTGGATACGTTCCGATTCTATCTTGGCTTCAGCCGCTTTTCTGCGTTCTTCGTTCTTGGCTTGTGCCAGCTGCAGCTCTTCCAGTGTGATTACGCCATCCTCATCCACATCCACATAGCTGAAATGACGCGCGACCTGCGGCAGGCATTGCGTGGCTTCTTCACGATCCAACGATTCGTCATTATCACGATTACATTCATTGAAACGCTGCTCGACACTGTCTTGCATCTTTCTACGCTTTTGTTCGATCTGCGCATGTTCCGGATCGGTATTCCTGGCATACTCATCCAGCGCCTTGCGCAATCTCACCCTGTCTTCCGGGCTGAAGTTATATTCCAGCGTCTGCTCCACTCCGGCATCGTCATTATCCGGCAGCAAAGGTTTAACCTCGGCCGTCCCAAGTCTCCCCCCGCCAAACGCCATCAACGGCAAAGCCAGCACAGCACACAGAACATGACGGCATGGGGTTAGCAAAGAATGATGATCAAGCAACATATTTGATGAATATAACTCCGTTTAAATGTTGTGTAAACGGCCAAACTGTTAATACGGTTTATCTTGAAGCAATCTTGTAAACGTATTATTTCTGTACACGGCACTATTGTTACCAATTGTTAAGTCGCGCAAGATATGCGTCTATTAGTCAATCATTCTTCGGTTAAAATTCCATTGTTATAGATTTATTACAACTTAAAATTTATACTTCAATCCAAGGCAATATTTTAGATTCTCCATTCACAACGGGTACTCACAAAGAGCTTTAGTAAAGGCAGGTTATGGCTGACAGCAAAAAAATATTGATGGTGGATGACGACGTACGGATGCGTGAGCTGCTGCAGCGCTATCTGAATGAACAAGGCTTTGCCATCGATACCGTCGCAGATGCGAAAGAAATGGATGTCAAACTGGCAACCAATGACTATGACCTGCTGGTACTGGATCTGATGCTGCCCGGAGAAGATGGTCTGGCGATATGCCGCCGCCTGCGTGGCAGTCACTTCAATACACCCATCATCATGCTGACCGCTCGCGGAGATGAAGTAGACCGTATCGTCGGGCTGGAGATGGGTGCGGACGATTATTTGCCTAAACCGTTCAATCCTCGCGAGCTGTTGGCGCGCATCAATGCTGTGCTGCGCCGGCACGATTTTAGTCCGGAAGCCGACAAGGAACAACGCCAGGCCGCATTTGCCTTTGGAGACTTTGTATTTGATGCTGCCAGCCGCAGCCTGACCAAGGGCGGCGCCCCGGTCACCATCACCAGCGGCGAGTTTGCGTTGCTCAAAGTGTTCACCGAGCACCCAAGACAGCCGCTTTCTCGTGACCGCTTGATGCAGCTGGCTCGCGGCCGCGAACTGGATGTGTTCGACCGCAGTATCGATGTACAAGTCTCGCGCCTGCGCAGGCTGATCGAACCGGATCCGTCGCATCCACGTTACTTGCAGACCATGTGGGGGTTTGGTTATGTGTTCATTCCAGATGGTGACGCCATAACTTCCGTTTAATTTACTTTTGCTTTGAGATTACTGCCGCATACCCTGCTTGCCAGATTGATGCTGCTGATAGCTTTGCTATTGGCCGTTTCGATTTATGCCTCGCTCAAAATCTTTGACTATTATGAACGTGGCCCTCGCGCAGAAACTGCCGCTATACAGGCAGTCACCATCGTCAACTACACCCGCGCTTCGCTTATTGCGGCGCATGAGAATCGCCGTCTGGCCTTGCTTTCTGAATTGTCTGGCCGCGAAGGTGTACGCGTATATGCCGCCGATTTTCTGGAAGATATCGAACCACTGCCTAATGACCCATTCATTCAGCTGATTGCCGAAAAGATACGCGAAAGGTTGGGGGAAGAAACCATCATCACGGTAAACCATTACGGCATTTCTGGTTTATGGATCAGCTTCAATGTGGATCAGGATGATTTCTGGGTAGTCATCCCCAAAATCCAGGTGGACAGGCCATTCCCTTGGCACTGGCTGGGCTGGGCCGCTGTGGTGGCCTTACTGTCGCTGCTTGGCGCATACATCATCGCATCACGTATCAACCGGCCATTGAACATGCTTGCACAGGCCGCCAACAAAATCCGCAATGGCGAGCCAGCGCCCAAGCTGCCGGAAAATAGCGTAGAAGAACTGCGCGAAGTCAACCAGACATTCAACGAC
Organism: Pseudomonadota bacterium; assembly: GCA_029781535.1. Classification (GTDB taxonomy): domain Bacteria; phylum Pseudomonadota; class Gammaproteobacteria; order Burkholderiales; family Methylophilaceae; genus Methylophilus. Next base: position 24,576 of record JAKOWL010000193.1, on the reverse strand, counting down.
ATGGCGGAATCTCTGGCGCGTCTGGACAGTGAGCGCACGCTATTGCTGGCAGGCGTATCACACGACATTCGCACCCCATTGGCGCGATTAAGGCTCGCTGTAGAGTTGCTACCGGGGGATTGTGAAAGCATGAAAACCGGCATGATCGAAGATATTTCCGACATGGACAACATCATCCACCAGTTCCTGGATTTCGTACGCGGCGTGGAAGGCGAACCTACCAGGATGATGGATATCAACGATCTGCTGAAATCGCTGGCAGAACGCCAGGCACGCACCGGACGGGAGCTCAAGCTCAGACTCACCAGCACCTACCTGATTCCGATTCGCCCATTAGCCATGCAGCGTTTGCTGGACAATCTGGTGAACAACGCCTACAACTACGCCAAAGGCAAGGTGGAAGTCGAAAGCAAAATCACTTCCAACAAGATCATCATCAGCGTGCTGGATAATGGCCCCGGCATCCCGCCCGAGCATGCTGAGAGATTGCTTAGACCATTCGAGCGCATGGACAGCGCCCGCAACAAGAACGAAGGCGGCAGTGGCCTGGGGCTGGCTATCTGCGCGCGCATCGCCAAACTGCATCGCGGCACACTGGAACTGATCAACCGGCCGGAAGGCGGACTGGAAGCACGCGTCAGTTTGCCGATTCAGAACTAGGCGTAAACCAGTTCAGCGTCTCACGCAGTTTCACCACCTCACCCACGATAATCAGGCTAGGCGGTTTGAGTTCCGCTGCTTGTACTTTTTCCGCCAGGTCAGCCAGTGTTGCCGTCACAACGCGCTGATGCTGCGTCGTGCCCTGCTGCACCACGGCAGCTGGCATCGTGGCAGTCACCCCTTGTGTAATCAACTGTTCGCAAATCTGTTTCAAGCCCACCAAACCCATGTAAATGACGACGGTCTGCTTCGGCCTAGCCATCGCCTCCCAATCCAAGTCCACCGTACCGTCGCGCAAATGTCCGGTAATGAACAAGCATGCCTGTGCATAATCGCGATGCGTCAGCGGAATGCCGGCATAGCTGGAAACACCGTTGGCGGCCGTAATGCCAGGCACCACCTGAAACGGCACGCCGTGCTGCATTAAGGTCTCGATTTCTTCGCCGCCGCGTCCGAAAATGAACGGATCGCCGCCTTTGAGACGCAATACCCGCTTGCCTTCCAGCGCAAGCCTTGCCAGTAGTTCGTTAATCTCTTCCTGCGGCATTGTGTGCTGGTCGCGCGCCTTGCCAACGTAGATCATCTCCGCATCGCGGCGTACCAACGCCATGACCTCCGGGCTCACCAGCTTGTCATACACGCACACGTCACATTGCTGCATCAGACGCAATGCACGAAAGGTCAGCAAGTCCGGATCCCCCGGACCGCCGCCCACCAGATACACTTCACCCTGCTTCCTGTCTGCATCGGCATCTTCTATCAAATCCGCCAGCATCTCGCGTGCGGCTTGCTCCTGTCCTGCCAGCACCCTTTCCACGACTGGACCTTGGAGCACTCCTTCCCAAAATATGCGCCTAGCTTCGGTCGTAGCAAACTTGGCCTTTACCGCATCACGGAACTCCCCGGCGATCGCCGCGATACGGCCGTACGTGGCAGGCAGCATGGTCTCGATCCTGGTACGGATATAGCGTGCCAGCACTGGCGCATTACCTTCACTGGAAACCGCGATCACCACCGGGCTGCGGTCGATGATGGAACCCATCGTGAACGTGCACAGTTCGGGCGCATCCACCACGTTCACTGGAATATTAACTGCCTTCGCAGCTTCGGAGATTATCTTGTTCACCGCATGGTCATCCGTCGCTGCAATCACCAGACAAGCACCTTCCAACTGCACCGGATGGAATGACGCCGCAACGAAACGGATTTTTTCATCCTCCAGCAAACTTTGCAGGTCCGCATGCAATTCCGGCGCATAGATCATCACATCCCCTTGCGCCTTCAACAGCATGTTGACCTTGCGCAAAGCGACATCACCACCGCCAATGACGACACAACGCCGATGTGCGATATTGAAAAAGATAGGAAGTGCCTGCATATATACCTTATTCACTTGAACACTGCATTTTACCTTGCAGACAGGCAAATAAGCTAAAATTACACTTTTAGAAATTACGGTACGCAATTGAGCAAAAAAGTCTTTATCAAAACCTTTGGCTGCCAGATGAATGAGTATGACTCCTCTCGCATGGCAGACTTGCTGGGCGCCACGGATGGCATGGTGGAAACCACCGCGCCGGAAGAAGCGGATGTCATCCTGCTCAACACCTGTTCCATCCGCGAAAAAGCCGAGGACAAAGTTTTCAGCCAACTGGGCATGTATTCACCACTCAAGGAGCGTAACCCTAACCTGGTGATCGGTGTCGGCGGCTGCGTCGCCAGCCAGGAAGGCGAGAATATCATCAAGCGCGCACCGTTCGTGGATGTCGTGTTCGGCCCGCAAACCCTGCACCGTCTGCCGGAACTCATCAAAGCCAAGGAAGCAGAAAAAACGCCGCAGGTGGACATCCGCTTTCCGGAGATCGAGAAGTTCGACCACTTGCCGCCGCCGCGCGTGGAAGGTGCAACCGCCTTTCTCAGCATCATGGAAGGCTGCAGCAAATACTGCACTTTCTGTGTCGTGCCCTATACCCGCGGTGAGGAAGTCTCACGCCCATTCATGGATATCCTGACCGAAGCCATACAACTGGCTGAGCAAGGCGTGAAGGAAATCACCCTGCTGGGACAAAATGTCAATGCCTACCGCGGCGAATATGAAGGCGGCGAGGCCGATCTTGCCTTGCTGATCGAGACGATTGCCGAGATTCCGGAAATCGAACGCATCCGCTATACCACCAGCCACCCGAACGAGATGACCGATCGGCTGATCGCTTGCCATGCCAATGTGCCAAAGCTGGCCAATTACCTGCACCTGCCGGTGCAAGCCGGTTCCGACCGCATCCTGATGGCGATGAAACGTAACTACACCGCCATCCAGTACAAGGCCATTATCCGCAAGCTGCGCGCTGCCAACCCCAATATCAGCATCGCGACTGACTTGATCGTCGGCTTTCCGGGCGAAACGGAAAAAGACTTTCAAGCGACGCTCAAACTGATGCGCGATGTGGGTTTCGATTACAGCTTCAGCTTCCTGTATAGCCCGCGTCCCGGCACGCCGGCCAGCTATCTGCCGGACGAAACACTGCACGAGGAAAAATCTGCCTGGCTGAAACAATTGCAGACCGAGAACGAACAACACGGTCACAACCTGAGCCGTGCAATGTTGGACACCACGCAGCGTGTGCTCATCGAGGGCGTCTCGTGGAAATACGAAAACCTGCTGGCAGGTAAAACCGATAACCTGCGCGTGGTGGATGTAGAAGGCGACAAATCGCTCATCAACACATTCGTCGATGTCAGAATTACCGATGTCAGCAACCAGCACCGCCTGAAAGGTGAAATAATCAGCTAATGGAACTCCATCTACAACCAGAAGACAACACCCTGCTCGCCAACCTGTGCGGCCCGCTGGACGAGAACCTCAAGCAGATCGAGCAGGCGCTGGAAGTCAACATCAACCGCCGTGGCAGCCAGTTCCATATTTCCGGCAGCACGGACAATGAAAGGCTGGCCGGTCAGCTGATCGAAAACTTTTACCTGCGTGCCCGCAAGCCCATTGAACTGGAAGATATCCAGCTTGGGCTGGTGGAAATCAACAAACTCAAGCCGGAAGAAGTCGCGACAGGCGCGATGCCTGTGTTGATGACACGACGCGGCGACCTGCACGGCCGCACGCCACGCCAGGTAGAATATCTGCAGCAGATCCAGGCACACGACATTACGTTTGGCATTGGCCCGGCGGGTACCGGCAAGACTTATCTCGCTGTCGCCAGCGCGGTGGATGCCATGACGCGCGACCGTGTGAAGCGTATCGTACTGGTCCGTCCGGCCGTCGAGGCGGGCGAGCGTCTGGGCTTTTTGCCTGGTGATTTAAGTCAGAAGGTAGACCCGTATCTGCGCCCGCTCTACGACGCCCTATACGACTTGGCGGGCTATGACACCGTGAACAAGATGTTCGAACGCGGCGCGATTGAAGTCGCCCCGTTGGCCTACATGCGCGGTAGGACGCTCAACCAGAGTTTCATCATCCTCGACGAGGCACAGAACACCACACCGGAACAGATGAAAATGTTCCTGACCCGCATCGGTTTCGGCACCAAAGCCGTCATCACGGGCGATGTGACGCAGATCGACTTGCAGCGCGGCCAGAAGAGCGGTCTGGTAGAAGCACAGAAGATATTGAAGAAAGTGAAAGGTATCGCCTTCACGCAGTTCTCCTCGCAAGACGTCGTACGCCATCCGCTGGTTCAGAAAATCATCAACGCTTACGAAGAATATCAAGGCGACTGATTTGGAAACGAGTATCCTCGCGCGCGTTCATTATCAGAACGCCTGCCCCAGAACCCAATATGCATGCGGCTTCCAAGGCATCATTTGCAGCAATGAAAATTTTGATAAGAGCTGATTGACCATGCCGCAACTCAAACTGTCCATCCAGCGCGCCACAAAACGGGAAACGCCGTCCCGCAGCCAGTTTTTGCGTTGGGTAAAAGCCGCCCTGAATGTAGATACCGAAGTAACGATACGCATTGTCAGCGCGAACGAAGGCCGCGCATTGAACGCAGCGTATCGCGGCAAGGATTACGCCACCAATGTGTTGACCTTTCCGCTGGCGGAAGAGCCGTATCTGATCGGCGATATCATTCTGTGCGCGCCGGTAGTCGAGAAGGAGGCGCGTGAGCAAGGTAAGGACTTAATGGCGCATTATGCCCACATGACCGTGCATGGAATCCTGCACTTGCATGGTTATGACCATGAAACTGAGGCGCAAGCCGAGCTGATGGAAGTGCTGGAAGTTCAAATTCTGGCCAAATTAGGGTATGCTAACCCCTATCTCATTACATAGGATGCCTTAATGGCTTCTGACTCGGAAAAGCCGAACTCGAAACCCGGCTTGCTTGAACGATTAAGCAACTTCCTGTTGCGCGAACCCGAAGACCGTGAACAACTAGTCACACTGTTGTACGGTGCTTATGAAAATCATCTAATGGACGCAGATTCCCTCGCCATGATCGAGGGTGTGCTGCAAGTCAGCGAGATGCAGGTGCGCGACATCATGATTCCCCGCTCGCAGATGGATGTCATCGACATCTCCGAACCGCCAGAAGTGTTCATTCCCCGTGTCATCGAGGCAGCGCATAGCCGTTTCCCCGTGATTGAAGATAACAAGAACGATGTGATCGGCATCCTGCTTGCCAAGGACTTGCTGCGCTATTATGCTGGTGAGGAATTCAATGTGCGCGACATGCTGCGCCCGGCTGTCTTCATCCCGGAATCCAAACGACTGAACGTACTGCTGAAGGAGTTTCGCAGCAACCGCAACCATATCGCCATCGTGGTGGATGAGTATGGCGGCGTAGCCGGAATGGTGACGATTGAAGATGTGCTGGAACAGATCGTTGGCGATATCGAGGACGAATACGACTACGACGAGGATGAAGACAACATCATCCAGCAGGCCGAAGGGCACTATCGTGTGAAGGCGCTGACCGAGATTGCCGCTTTCAACGAAGCATTGGGCACCGACTTCAGCGATGAAGAGTTCTCCACTATCGGTGGACTGGTGGTGAACAAGTTCGGCCATCTGCCAAAACGCGGCGACCAAACGATTATCGATAATCTAAGCATCACAGTGGTGAGGGCCGATAGCAGGCGCTTACATTCCATGCTGGTAGAAAAGCTGCCGGAAGAGCAATACCCCATCGAATCCGTATAAACGACTCATTGAACCAATCCGGCAGAAACAGCTCATACGGTTAACATTCGGGAGCGCGATATGAGAACATATTTAGCTGCATTGTTGTGTGGATTAGGCCTTACCAACAGCCACGCCTGGGCGCAAGACGACGTTCAGACATTTGCCTTGAAAGAGATTCCCACCGAAGAAAAGGCATTTGTGGACAGCATTCACCAATATACCAAGGCACAAATCATTGAGATATTGGGGGAACCAGTCAAGGCTGATGATGTAAAGCTGAAAGATAGCGGCCGCATCGTGGCTTCCATCTGGCATTATCATAATATCAATACGGATGCGGACGGCGTTTACTACCCAACCACCGAACTGGATTTCATCGATGACAAGGTAGCGATGGTGGTATTCCTGAACGGGGATGGTTCTGAGACGCAATCGTCACCGCAACCATACGAACAGACTCCGCAAGAGCTATTCGATGGCGATGGTTCTGTCGAGCGGATAGAGCCGCATATTTAAGCACTCAGCACACAATAAAAAGGGGCGTTCTAAAACGCCCTTTTTTTAATATCAATCGCTTATTTTTTCAGTGAGTCACGAATCTCTCGCAGCAGCACGATATCTTCAGGTGTAGGTGCTGGTGGTGCTGGCGGCTCGGCTTTTTTCATCCGGTTCATCATTTTGACCATTTGAAAAATAACGAATGCCAGAATCAGGAAGTTGATCACGATGGTAATGAAATTACCGTATGCTAGCGTAGCAACACCTGCTTTTTTCAAATCAGCCAATGTGCTCAAACCATTCGGGTTGTCGCCCAAAACGATGAACATATTGCTGAAATCAACATTACCGATGATTTTGCCCACGACAGGCATAATAACGTCGCCGACCAATGAGTCCACTATCTTGCCAAATGCGCCGCCAATGATGACACCCACGGCCAAGTCCATCACATTGCCTTTCAAGGCAAACTCTCTAAACTCCGACATCATACTCATTACTGCTTCTCCTCTTAAAGATTATTATTTAAAGTTAAAGGTTTTTATTAAAGAACAGCAGCGTGTATCATTCATCAAGCCCAATGGATTGTCAACCTCTGACACTTGGGCGATAAACAGGCTAAAATGCATGCCGTGCCTTTGATATCCTCATTCTTCTCCACAAAAAGATCGCAATACGCGCTCGCCACCGCGCTTGGCGCACTGGCCGTATTGGGGTTCGCACCGTTCTATCTATTCCCTTTGCCCATTATTGCCTTGCTGGGTCTGTTTGCGCTTTGGCACAAGACCAACAGCCAAAAAATCGCATTCAAACAGGGTCTTGCATTCGGCCTGGGCTTGTATATCGCCGGCATTTACTGGATTTACATCAGCCTGCACGATTATGGCTATATGCCTTGGTGGTTCGCCGGATTCTGCACCTTCTGTCTGTGCGCCTTCATGGCGCTGTTTCCCGCTCTGGTCGGCTATTTCAGCAAACGGGCTGGCACGCTTTGGCTGAGCGCACCAGTGCTGTGGGGCGTTTCCGATTGGGTGCGCAGCTGGATATTCACCGGATTCCCTTGGCTGACACTCGGCTACTCGCAAGTGCCTTACAGTCCGCTAGCTGGTTTCGCGCCTATCGTCGGCATCTATGGCGTATCCATCCTGACAGCGCTGATCTCCGGGTTGTCAGCTGCCCTGCTGACAAACAAAAACATGACATTCAGGCGCAACAGCATCGTCATCATCACATTGCTGCTAGCAGTCGGTGGTGTTCTCAGGGCCATAGCATGGACCTCACCAATCGGCAAGCCGCTGCAAGTCGCCCTACTGCAAGGTAATATCCCGCAGGACGTCAAATGGTCGCCGGAAAACGCGCAGCACACGATAGACAGTTACCTGCACATGGTACAACAAAGCAAAGCGCCGCTTATCGTATTGCCGGAAACCGCGCTGCCTGTGATTGCCAGCCAACTTGACGCCAGCACAAGGGAGATGCTCACCAATCACGGCAAGCAAAATGTCGGCGACATCATTGTCGGCATGGTGGAATACGATTTCGACACCAACGCTTATTACAACAGCGCGCTCAGCTTTGGCAGTGCCCCTTCCCAAGTATATCGCAAGAACCATCTGGTACCGTTTGGCGAGTTCATCCCGCTTAAACGGGTATTTGGCTGGATTTACCGCGACTGGCTAAACATGCCGCTGAGCGATCTGAGCAAAGGCGGCTGGGAGCAAACACCCATGCGGATCTCCGGGCAGCATATCGGCGTAAATGTCTGCTACGAGGATGTGTTTGGCGAAGAGATCATCCGTCAGGTACCCGAAGCGACACTCTTAGTGAATATCAGCAATGACGCCTGGTATGGCCGGTCCATCGCAGCAGACCAGCACATGCAGTTCAGCCAGGCACGCGCTCTGGAGACCGGCCGTATGATGCTGCGCGCCACCAACACCGGCGCAACGGCTGCCATCGACACGCAAGGCTTCGTCACCGCCCACGCACCGCATGATGAGGCAGCTATCCTGGAAACGCAGGCGCAAGGCTATATTGGCCTCACTCCCTATGCACGCTGGGGCAACTGGCCGTTCATCCTGCTCAGCTTTGCGGCAATTGCTTTTGTGATAAGCCGTAAAAACTAGTAAAATCAGCACTTTTGCAAAACCTTAAGCGAACACAATGCTGACGTTTCAACAGATTATTTTAAAACTCCAGGAATACTGGGACAAACAAGGCTGCGCCCTGCTGCAACCTTATGACATGGAAGTTGGCGCAGGTACCAGCCACACCGCCACATTTTTACGCGCCTTGGGCCCGGAACCATGGAAGGCAGCCTACGTGCAACCCAGCCGCCGTCCGAAAGACGGCCGTTACGGTGAGAACCCCAACCGCCTGCAGCACTACTACCAATATCAGGTCGTGCTTAAGCCCGCGCCAGCTAATATTCTTGAGCTGTATCTCGGCTCACTGGAAGCACTGGGCTTCGACTTGAAGAAGAATGATATCCGCTTTGTGGAAGACGACTGGGAAAACCCGACCCTAGGTGCATGGGGCCTAGGCTGGGAAGTCTGGCTCAACGGCATGGAAGTGACACAGTTCACCTACTTCCAGCAAGTCGGCGGCATCAACTGCAAACCTATCACCGGCGAGATCACTTACGGCCTGGAACGTCTGGCCATGTATCTGCAGGGTGTAGAAAACGTATTCGATCTGACTTATGCGCCAGGTTTGAAATATGGCGATGTGTTCCACCAGAACGAGGTCGAACAATCCACTTACAACTTCGAGCATTCCAATGTCGAGTTTCTATTACAGGCCTTTAACGCACACGAAGGCAATGCCAAACACCTGATGGAAGAAAAGCTTGCGCTGCCAGCATACGAGCAAGTATTGAAAGCTGCGCACACATTCAACCTGCTGGATGCACGCGGTGCGATTTCCGTCACCGAACGCGCCGCCTATATCGGCCGCATTCGCAACCTGGCCCGTAGCGTGGCAGCGAGCTATCTGGAAAGCCGTGCCAGACTTGGCTTCCCGATGGCACCCAAAGAATGGGCGGACGAAGTGTTGCAACAACTGGAACAGAACAAGAAAGCCGCAGCATGAGCAATTTGTTGATTGAATTATTTGTAGAAGAACTGCCACCGAAGGCACTGAAAAAGCTGGGTGAGGCATTTGCCAACAGCCTGTTTGACAGCTTGAAAGCACAAGGACTGACCGCTGACAACAGCGCGTTAAACAACTTTGCTACACCTCGACGTTTAGCTGCACATATCACAGACGTTGCCTCCAAAGCTGCCGACAAACAGGTGGCCCAAAAACTGATGCCAGCCACGGTTGGCCTGGATGCTAACGGCAAGGCCACTCCTGCGCTGGTGAAGAAATTGCAAAGCCTGGGTGCAGATGAAAGCGCTGTTGCCAAGCTACGCAAAGAGAATGACGGCAAAGCCGATGTGCTTTTCCTGGATGCGACACAAGCTGGCGTAACATTGCAGGCTGGCCTGCAAGCCGCACTGGAAGCAGCGTTAGCTGCATTGCCTATTCCAAAAGTCATGACCTACCAACTAGAAACTAATTGTCAGAATCCTGGCTGGGATACCGTCGATTTCGTACGTCCTGCGCATGGCTTGGTCGCGTTGCATGGCAGCGATATCGTACCGGTGTCTGTACTAGGGCTGCAGGCTGGTAACACCACACAAGGTCATCGTTTTGAGGCGAAAAACCCGGCCATCACGCTGAAAAACGCGGATAGTTATGCCGAACAATTGGCGACTGAAGGTGCAGTGATTGCCAGTTTTTCCGACCGCCGTGCCGAGATCGTGCGCCAGCTCAATGCGGCTGCCGCAAAAGAAAGCCTGAAGCCGATCGAAGATGAAGCCTTGTTGGACGAAGTAACCGCACTGGTGGAACGCCCGAACGTGCTGACCGGCCAATTTGAGAAAGAGTTTTTGGATGTACCGCAGGAATGCCTGATCCTGACCATGAAGGCGAACCAGAAGTACTTCCCGCTGCTGGATGCGAATGGCAAGCTGACCAACAAATTCCTCATTGTCTCCAACATCAACCCGGCTGATCCAAGTGCGGTGATTGGCGGCAACGAGCGCGTGGTGCGCCCTCGCCTGGCCGATGCGAAGTTCTTCTTCGACCAGGACCGCAAGAAAAAACTGGAAAGCCGTCTGGACGGGCTTGATAAAGTGGTTTACCACAACAAGCTTGGTAGTCAGGGAGAACGTAATGCACGTGTAGTCAAAATCGCCACCGAAATCGCCAGACAGCTTGGCGACGACAATCTGGTGAGCAAAGTCGAATTCGCTGCCAAACTTTCCAAGGCTGATTTGCTCACCGACATGGTCGGCGAATTCCCGGAACTGCAAGGCATCATGGGACGCTATTATGCCCAGCATGAAGGCTGGGATGATGATGTGGCGTTTGCCATTGAAGACCATTACCGCCCGCGTTTTGCCGGAGATGCATTGCCTCGCAGCCAGGTCGGTGTCGTCGTGGCGCTGGCCGACAAACTGGAGACATTGGTAGGCTTGTTCAGCATCGGCGAAAAGCCAACCGGTGACAAAGACCCGTTTGCCTTGCGCCGCCAAGCGCTTGGCATTATTAGATTAATTCTTGAAAACAAACTAGAGCTATCTATTAACTCAGTGTTTGAAAGCGCCCTCCAAATTATTACTGGAAGCTCTAGAGCTGGCTTGGTTGAATTGGTTAAAAATAAACAAGCTCCTGTAAAAGAGTCGGTAGCATTTGTAGGCTATGGTGATTTATTAGATTTTGTAAAAGATAGATTATCTGTAGCAATGAAAGAGGAAGGCTATTCACCTCAAGAAGTTGATTCTGTAGTTTCAGCCAAATACGGTGACATAGCTGGAATAAATGATTTCATTATTTCAATTGAACCTGATAGATTGGTCGAGGTAACTACAAAATTAGTAGCAGTGCGTAATTTTGCCAATCTACCGGAAGCACCAGCTTTGGCTGCAGCCAACAAACGTGTCACCAATATCCTCAAGAAAGTCGAGGATGAGGTGAAAGCAAACGTGAATGCCAACTTGCTGCAGGAAGCTGCCGAGAAAGCCTTGAATGACGCTTTGGGTAAAGTGAAGCCACAAGCGGACAAACTGTTTGAAAGCGGCGACTACACAGGGTCCCTGCAAGCTTTAGCGGCTTTGAAAGCACCGGTGGATGACTTTTTTGACCATGTGATGGTGAATGCGGGCGACCCGGTACTGAAAGCGAATCGACTTGGCCTGCTGGCGACGTTGCACCAGACCATGAACCGCGTGGCAGATCTATCGAAATTGGCGGGCTGATTTTTCATTATGGAAAGCATCGGCCTGCGGGCGCATGTGGATGCGGGTTACAGAGCAACTGTTTTAACAATGAAACGCGCGAGGCGTTATGAAACTTGTCATTCTTGACCGCGATGGCGTGATTAACGAAGATTCCGGCAAATTCATCAAGAACCCGGAAGAGTGGGTGCCGGTGCCCGGTAGCCTGGAAGCGATCGCGCTGCTGAACCAATCCGGCTACCGCGTGGCTGTAGCCACTAACCAATCCGGTGTTGGCCGCGGCATCTACGACATGGCCACGCTGAACGCGATCCATGACAAGATGCAGCGTGCACTGGGACAAGTGGGCGGACGCATCGATGCGATCTTCTATTGCCCTCATGTGGCAGAGGACCATTGCAATTGCCGCAAGCCAAAGACCGGCATGATGGAGGAGATCTCTCGACGCTTTTCCATTGATTTAAAAGGCACTTATGGCATTGGCGATGCGCAGCGTGACATTCAGGCCTTTGCCGATTCCGGCTGCAAGACGATTCTGGTAAAAACCGGCAAAGGTGAGGAAACTCTAGCACTAGGCAACTTGCCTCCTGGCACGCAAGTGGTGGCCGATCTGGCCGAAGCGGTGCAAACTATTTTGGCCGAAAACGAATAAGGTAAATTTGTGTTATTTATACGCTCGCTTTTATTTGCTTTAGGGATGCTCGTTATTTCACCAATATTTGCGATATTGGTAGTATTGATGGCACCATTCAGCAGCCACATCGCACGCAGCCGCATGGCAAGCTATTGGGCGCATTGCAGTTTATTTTGGCTCAAACTTACCTGCAATCTGGGGCTGGAAGTACGCGGCCGCGAAAACATCCCTAACCATCCGTCCATCATCTTATGCAAACACCAGTCCGCCTGGGAAACAATCGCATTACAGACGATTTTCCCACCGCAAATCTGGGTGCTCAAGCGCGAACTGATGTACATCCCCATCCTCGGTTGGGCATGGTGGGCGATGGACACCATCCCAATCGACCGTAGCGCAGGGCGCGAAGCGCTTAAAAAATTGGTTATACACGGCAAAGACAGGCTTGCCAAAGGCTTATGGGTGGTGATTTTCCCGGAAGGTACACGCATTGCGCCGGGGATGCGTGGCAAATATCACATTGGCGGCGCCTGGCTTGCCTCTCAGACGCACACAACAGTGGTGCCGGTGGCGCACAATGCAGGTCTGTTCTGGCGTAAAAATGCGTTTATAAAACGCCCGGGCACAATCACTCTAAGCATTGGAAAACCCATAGAAACTGCGGGTTTAAAGGCTGATGCCATCAATCAGCAGGTAGAAGACTGGATCGAAGCAGAGATGCTGCACCTGCAATGACAGAAGTTTAATCATGGCCATGGAAACCCTTATCCTCGCCGACGGCACACAGATCCCTTATCAACTGGAACGCCGTGCCCGCCGTACGATAGGTCTGAAGATCACCGAATCCGGCCTGGTGGTACACGCACCCAAGCGGCTGTTCCAGTTCGAACTCAACCGTGTGCTGCAGGAGAAAGCGCAGTGGATCATCACCAAGCTGGAAGCGCGCATGCAGAACGCACAACCGCCGATGGTATGGACACATGGCGCAGACCTGCATTACCTGGGCAACCTGCTGACGCTGGAAATCATCGCTGCCAACAGCACCAGGAAACCGCAGCTGGTTCAGGAAAAGCTGCATATTCATATTAAGGGTGCAAGCCTGCAAGCCAACATTCATGCAGAGTTTGAAGGCATCATCGAACGAAAAACGATTCAGTGGTACAAGCAGCAAGCTTTGCAGGACTTCTCGCGCCGGCTGGGTATCTATGCGGCAAGGCTAGGGGTAAACACGCCGCCGCTGACGCTCTCGAATGCGCGTGGACGTTGGGGAAGCTGTAGCAGCCGCGGCGAGATACGCCTGAACTGGCGGTTGATTCAGGCACCGCCGCACATCATCAGTTACGTGGTATGCCACGAACTGGCTCACCTGAAGCACATGAACCATTCCGCGCAGTTCTGGGCACAGGTCGGAATGCTGTATCCTGACTATAAACATGCAGAGCGGGAGCTGAAAGCACTATCGCCTATGTTGCATCGGATTTAGTTATTCCCACGTACCGATGGTTTATGCTAAGTTACGCTTTACCATAAGTGACTAACCGGGAGGAAACAATGAATTTCACAGACGCAGTCAAGGTTTGCTTTACCAAATATGCAGATTTCTCCGGTCGTGCCAAACGCCCGGAATTCTGGTGGTTCGTGCTGTTCTGCTTTCTGGGGTCAGCATTGCTGGAATTTGTCGCCAGCTCCATCTCATGGATATTCACGCTTGCGACCTTACTGCCCAGCCTTGCTGTGGGCGCACGCCGCCTGCATGACATCAACAAGACTGGCTGGCTACAACTGTTGTGGCTGATCCCCGTGCTGGGTTGGATATACCTGATCTACCTTGCCGTGCAACCTGGTGATGCGGGCGATAACCAATACGGCCAGCCACCTGCCAACTAGACTTTAAACGCTAGCGACTTAGCCAAGCAGCTTGCTCAAGTCGCTAGCGATATTAGCCGGCTTCTGGCCATATTCCAGATAAAGCCTGATTTTTCCTTGCTTATCAAACACATAAGTGCCAGCGCTATGGTCTATCGTGTAACCGCTTTTGCCTGAATCTTCCACTTTGGATGCGTATATCTTAAAATTGGCCAAGGTCTCGGCAATCTCCTGCTGGCTGCCCCACATACCTATAAAACGCTTATCGAAAGCCGGCACGAACTGCGCCAGTACCTCCTGCGTGTCACGCTGTGGATCCACCGTCACGAACAGCACTTGCACCTGATCGGATTTATCGCCCAGCAGTTTCATCGTCTGTCTCAGATCCGCCATCGTGGTCGGACATACGTCCGGACAATGGGTGTAGCCAAAGAACAGCACCACGACTTTGCCGGCAAAATCGCTCATGGTACGTTTCTTACCAGTATGATCCGTCAATGCCAATGGTTTTGGGAAATCCGCCCCGGTGACGTCAGTCCCAACAAAACCACCTTGCGCCTGCCCTTGATTTGGTGCCTGACTGCAAGCGCCCAATATTGCAAGCAAGCCGATCAGAAATATGCGTTTCATACTACACCTTTGTTAAATTAGCTTAAAAATTTATACGTTGGATTTTAACATGCGGCAAGAATTCCCGAGTTTGGTTTACAATATCGGTTTTTAACTCATTGTATTTAGAAAGTTTTGTATGGCAGCTCCAGCAGCAATGGCAGATCGCGACGGTTTTATCTGGTACGACGGCAAACTTGTACCTTGGCGCGAGGCCACTACCCACGTCCTCACCCACACTTTGCACTACGGCATGGGCGTGTTTGAAGGCGTGCGTGCATACAAAACCGACAAAGGCACCGCGATCTTCCGCCTGCAGGACCATACAGACCGCCTGTTCCGCAGTGCACATATCCTGGGCATGAAGATGCCTTTCGACAAAGCCACCATCAACGAGGCACAACGTGCGGCTGTCCGCGAGAACAAGCTGGAAAGCGCATATATCCGCCCGATGGCGTTCTATGGCGCCGAGGCGATGGGGATCTCCGCCAAGACATTGTCCACGCATGTCATTTGCGCAGCCTGGGCATGGGGTGCATATATGGGTGAAGAAGCCATCACCAAAGGCATCCGCGTGAAGACATCTTCCTTTGCGCGTCACCATGTGAACATCACCATGTGTAAAGCCAAAGCCAACGGCAATTACATGAACAGCATCCTGGCACACCAAGAAGCGGCTCAGGATGGTTACCAAGAAGCCCTGCTGCTGGATGTGGACGGCTTCGTTGCGGAAGGTTCCGGCGAGAACATCTTTATCGTTCGCAAAGGCAAGCTCTATACACCAGACCTGACCAGCGCACTGGAAGGTATCACCCGCGATACTATCGTCCAGTTAGCAGGTGAACTGGGCATCGAAGTCATCGAGAAGCGCATCACCCGTGATGAAGTCTATGGTGCGGATGAAGCCTTCTTTACCGGTACCGCTGCGGAAGTCACACCTATCCGTGAATTAGACAATCGTGCGATTGGTGCTGGCGTTCGCGGCCCGATCACCGAGAAACTGCAAAGTCTGTATTTTGATGTAGTGAAAGGCAAGTCTGCCAAACATCAAGACTGGTTGACACTGGTTGCCTGAAATGTCTGACGCCAAAGAAATCGAAGTCACCGCCAAGGACCTGCCACTGCACTGCCCTACAGATACGGTGGCACTTTGGTGCTCACATCCACGCGTGTTTCTGGATATTGCCGAAACCGGGCATGCCGCATGTCCTTATTGCGGCACCAGATACAAACTCAAGGAAGGCGAGCAGGTGGGCGGGCACCACTAAAGCTCCCGTGACCAACATGCCACGCTGGGTATTATTCGCGTTCATTTCCATGTTCTTCGCCGGGTTTACCTCGGTCATCGCCAAACAAGGGCTGCAAGGCATTTCAGCTGAACTTGGCCTCTCGGTTCGCACGGTTTTCGTTTTTATCTTCGTGCTGATGTTTGCCGCTTTTTTTGTTTCGGCAGATGAAATCAAACACCTGCAAAAAGCCAACTACCTATGGCTGGGACTTTCCGGCATTACCACTGCCCTGTCATGGGTGTTCTATTACAAGGCACTTAAAGTGGGAGATGTGGCGACAGTTGCACTGATAGACAAAGGTAGCGTGCTGGTTGCGATTCTTTTAGCCTGGTGGCTGCTCAAGGAGGTGATCACCGTGCGTATCCTGCTGGGTGCCGCCTTGATTATGCTGGGGCTGTGGGTAGTCGCCAAGAAATAACAGCTAATCCGTCTTGCCGGCGTTGATAAATGCCGCATTGACATGCGCCTCATCCGCCAGCTTGTTACCGATGCTGGTACATACCAGTTCGCAAATCTGATACAGCGTGCTATCCGCGATACTGTAAATCGCGCTGTTGCCACGCATCTCTTTTTTGACCAGCCCATTTTTTGCCAGCAAAGCCATGTGACGGGAAACGTTGGCAATACTCAGTGCAGACGCCTCGGCAAGATCCCCGACGCTGGCCTCCCCGGAACACAGCAGATTCAGCAAACGTAAGCGCGACGGCTCGGATAACGCCTGAAAATAAGCTGCGATGCGCTCCATGGCGCTAGGAGGTAAATGACTTGTAGCAAGCGTTTGTTCGATAGTATCCATCAGATCGCATGATTCAAATAAAGATTCATGAGGTTTATAGTACAACTATTTGCATTATTGCGCAAATAGTTTTATCATTTGTCACATGAACGATCATATCAAAAACATCAAGTCACTTTTACTTGCTGCGCTGCTTGCATCTACCTTGCCAGCATGCAGCAAAAACGCCGAGCAGGACAAGGCTGCGGGCACAGTTGCCAGCCCATCCTTGCGCAGCATGACTGTATCCGCCACAGCCGTTGCAGCCGGGAATCAGTACGATGGCACTGTAGAAGCCGTACGTCAAACGGATCTGGCAGCACAAGTGTCAGGGACGATCATTGCACTGAACGCGGTAACCGGCGAAAGAGTGAAAAAGAACCAGTTGTTGGTACGCCTGGATGCGCAGGCGGCCAACCAGGCAGCAGCCGCTTCAGGAGCACAATTAGCGTCCGCACGTGCACAGCAGGCTTTAGCGCAGCAGGAGTTCGAACGCCAGAAACAGCTGTACGAGAAGAACTACATCAGCAAAGGGGCTCTTGACCAAGCAGAAGCCGCGCTTAAATCAGCTACGGCGCAAGTCCATGCACAGGCCGCACAAACCGGTGTAGCAAGCGCCCAGACCGGCTTTCATACACTAAAGGCTCCTTATGACGCTGTGGTTTCTGCCGTACCCGCCACATTGGGCGACATGGCCACGCCGGGGAAAGCATTGGTCACTTTATATGACCCAGGTCAATTGCGTGTCGCAGTCAATGTCCCGCAGAGCCTGGCAGCCAAACTCGACACACAGGCAAACGCAGAGATATCCATCCGTGTCGACGGACAGCAGAACATCACCCCGACTGCCATTCAACTATTACCAGCCGCTGATGCCGCCACACATAACCGAACCGTCTGGCTGACACTTCCTGCAAACCTGACCGACATCGCACCTGGCACCAGCACCAGTGTGCGATTCGACTCAGACACCAGCAAAGCTGGAACCGGCATCATGATCAGCATCCCGCTCAGCACGTTGGTCAAACGCGCCGAGACGACCAGTGTTTACGTGATTGGCAGCAACGGACAGCCTTTGCTGCGCCAACTCCGATTGGGCGAAGTACATGGCGATCAAGTTGAGGTCATCAGCGGCCTCTCGGCCGGTGAGCATATCGCACTTGACCCTCAGATAGCAGCAGGCACACTGTAATGGCTCGAACCAACGACAACTTGGGTGGCACAAGGCTTGGTATTTCTGGCCGCATCGCGCGCTTCTTCCAGGACGCTCAAATCACGCCGCTGCTGGCGCTGGTAGCCATGCTGCTGGGTCTGTTTGCCGTGATGGTGACTCCGCGCGAGGAAGAGCCACAGATCGATGTCACTATGGCCAATGTGATCATCCCTTTCCCGGGCGCTTCGACGCGTAATGTAGAACAGATGATCGCTACACCTGCCGAGCAGGTACTGTCACAGATGCAAGGGGTCGACCATGTGATGTCGGTTTCGCGTGAAGGGATGGCAATCGTGACCGTGCAGTTCAAGGTTGGCGTTCGCCGTAACGATGCCTTGGTTCGGCTGCATGACACGCTGCATACCAACACAGACTGGCTGCCGGCCAACTTGGGGGTATTACAACCTATCGTCAAACCCAAAGGTATTGATGACGTACCGATCGTGACATTCACCCTCTATAGCGAGCGTGACGACATGGGCAGTGTACAGTTGACCCAACTCGCCCACAGCTTGGAAGCAGAGCTCAAACAGATCAAGGGCACTCGCGAAGTCACGACAGTGGGCGCAACCACACGTGCTGTGCAGATTCTGCTGAACCCGGAACGCATGGCCAATGCGGGCATCACTGTGCAGGAACTGCATGGCGCATTACGCTCGGCCAATCAGGGCATGCCTCTGGGAGATCTGCTGCAAGGCAATCAGCGCATCGAGATCATCGCCGGCGATTACTTTGACAACGCGAAACAGATTGCCGACTTGGTGGTTGGAGTACACAACGGCAACCCTGTGTTCCTGAAAGAGATCGCAGATGTGGTGGACGAAGCTGAACCCGCCCAGCACTATGTATGGTTCGGCAAAACCGATCACCCTAACAAATCCTTCCCTGCGGTCACTCTGAGCATCACCAAAAAAGCCGGCGCCAATGCCATTGACGTGGCTAATGCATTAAAACAGCGTATGGACAGCCTGCATAACACGCTGATCCCTGCAGATGTACAAGTGGTGGAAACACGCAACTATGGCGAAACCGCCAATGACAAGGCAAAAAAACTCATCACCAAACTGCTTTTTGCCACTGCATCGGTCGTGGCACTGGTGTTCTTTGCACTGGGCAGGCGTGAGGCTGCCATTGTCGGCACGGCTGTGATCCTGACCCTGACCGTCACGCTATTCGCATCATGGGCATGGGGATTCACATTGAACCGCGTGTCCTTGTTCGCTCTGATCTTCTCAATCGGCATCCTGGTGGATGACGCAATCGTCGTTGTCGAGAACATCCACCGCCATCAACAGCTCCACCCTGAAAAGACTTTGCTGCAATTGATTCCTAGCGCAGTGGATGAAGTAGGTGGCCCGACTATCCTGGCAACACTGACCGTCATCGCCGCACTCTTGCCCATGGCATTCGTGTCAGGCCTAATGGGCCCGTATATGAGTCCTATCCCCATCAACGCCAGCATGGGCATGCTGTTGTCGCTGGCGATCGCTTTCGTCGTTACGCCCTGGCTGGCAAGGCTATGGCTGAGCAAGACGCATCATGGCACGCAGCAAAGCAAAGTCTCGCAGATGCTCAATGCGCTGTTCCAGCGCATCTTCACGCCTTTACTGGACAACCTGCACGGCAGCCGCAATCGCAAACTGCTTGGCCTTGGCATTGTGGCACTCATCGCGGTCTCCATCCTTTTACCCATTATTGGCTTGGTGCATCTCAAGATGCTGCCTTTTGACAACAAATCCGAATTTCAGGTCGTCGTGGACATGCCCGCCGGAACCACGGTGGAAAAGACTGCCGCACTGATGCAGGAACTGGGTGCCCACTTGCTCACCGAGCCGGAGGTAGTGAATTACCAGGCTTACGCAGGCACAGCATCCCCCATCAACTTTAATGGCCTGGTGCGACAATACTACCTGCGCAAAGGCGGGGAAGTCGGTGACATGCAGGTCAACCTGGTAGACAAGCACCAGCGCAAGCTGCAGAGTCATGCCATCGCCACGCGCATCCGTCCTGCCCTGCAAGCCATTGGCAAACGCTACGGCGGCAATGTGAAAGTGGTGGAAGTCCCGCCTGGCCCGCCTGTGCTGTCACCTATCGTGGCTGAGATCTACGGTGCTGACAGGCTTGGCCGCCAGCAATTGGCACACGATGTCCGCAAAGTGTTTGAAAAGACCGAGAGCCTGGTGGATGTGGATGACACCACCATCGCCCAAGCCCCTAAGCTGCACATCATGGTGGACAGACGCAAGGCTGCGATGCATGGCATCTCGCAAGCAGCCATCGTAGAGGCTATGCATACCGGCCTGCTGGGCGATGCTATCACTTTCCTGCATGACGAGAGCAAGTACCCTGTGGCGGCAGAACTGCTGTTGCCGCCGGAACGCCATGGTGACCTGGATGCGCTGCTGAAGCTGACGGTTCGCAGCCAAAATGGCCAACTTCTGCCGATTCGCGAATTGGTGAAAGTGGAATCCAGCCAGCGCGAAGCGCCTATCTATCATAAGGACCTGCTACCCCTCGACATGGTCGTGGCGGACATGGCCGGCAAGCTGGACAGTCCGTTGTATGGCATGTTCGAGATGCGCAAAGAGATTGGAAAGATCATCACCCCAAACGGCAAGCCGGTAGAAGAATACTTCATCAGCCAGCCGGATGACATCTACCGCCATTACGCCCTCAAGTGGGATGGCGAGTGGCAGATCACCTACGAAACATTCCGTGACATGGGCGCAGCTTATGCGGTAGGCCTGGTGCTGATCTATCTGCTGGTCGTGGCGCAATTCGGCTCTTACCTCACGCCGCTCATCATCATGGCTCCTATCCCGCTCACCCTCATTGGCGTGATGCCTGGCCATGCCCTGCTTGGGGCACAATTCACCGCTACCAGTATGATCGGCATGATCGCACTGGCAGGCATCATTGTACGCAACTCTATCCTGCTGGTGGATTTCATCAACCTGCAGGTCAGTCAGGGCGTACCTTTCGAGCGCGCCATTGTGCAATCGGCCGTCACCCGTGCCCAGCCTATCCTGTTGACCGCGCTGGCGGCGATGCTCGGTGCCCTGTTCATCCTTGACGACCCGATCTTCAACGGGCTGGCAATTTCACTGATCTTTGGTATCCTGGTCTCCACTGTGCTGACGCTGGTGGTGATCCCGGTGCTTTACTACGTGGCCTACCGCCACCGTTTTCAAAGGAGTAACTAACATGGCTTCATGGCAAATCGTTCGTATCATCGCAGGCGCATTCATCCTGCTCTCGCTGGCACTCGGCATCCCCGGCAGCCCCATCTTTGTAAGCCAGTGGTGGCTGGCATTTACGGCTTTTGTCGGTATCAATCTGTTGCAAAGCGGCTTTACCGGATGGTGCCTGATGGAAAGCATGTTGCGGAAACTGGGCGCCAAGGCGGGCTGCTGATGAACATCGTCTGTCATCAGTGTGGTGCCGTCAACCGTGTGCCGGAAGAACGCCTGAATGACAAACCGGTATGCGGCAAATGCAAGGCCTCCCTGCTGCCGCAGCAGCCGGTCACCTTGACCGATGCCAACTTCAGCACATTCATCAGCCAGACCGAGTTGCCTGTCCTGGTGGATTTCTGGGCAGAATGGTGCGGTCCCTGCAAGATGATGGCACCGCAATTTGCACAGGCGGCTCAGCAGATGCCGACTGTCATATTCGCCAAAGTGGATACCGATGCCAACCCACAAACCAGCGTAAAACATTTCATCCGCAGCATCCCTACCCTGATCCTGTTCCATCAAGGCAAAGAAGTTGCCCGACAATCCGGCGCAATGATGGCCCGAGACCTGCTACGCTGGCTGCAAACCAATTTAGGATAAAATATGCCTCGCGCGCGTTCATTATTCAGCTCATCAGTCTGCAAGGTGCATCCAGATGCGGCTTACAGCGCAATGGCAAAGACAATGAAAAAATTACCGTTTTTCGCACCCGTTTTATTGGCAGCAGCCGTGTTGACTGCACATAGCCCGGCAGCCCACGCGCTGGATCTGATGCAGGCCTGGCAAAGTGCAGTGACGAACGACAAGGAATACGCCGTCGCACAGGCCGGCTATGGCGTTGTCAGCCCAAAACAGCAGCAGGCACAGGCCTTGTGGCGCCCCAATGTCTACCTCAATGGCACTGTCGGTGCAGGTTATCAGGACACACGTACCAATGGCGCCCAGTTCAGCACCCCGGCATTTGGCCGTTCGAACGATGTCAATTTCAACACCTCTATCAATGCCGGGCTGGCCAATCGCATCGCACTGACCGCGACCCAGCCGCTATACGACCCCAAGCGCCGCGCCGAACAACAGCAACTGCTGAAATCCGCCGACCTGTCCGAGCTGGAATGGCAAGCCGCCAAACAGGCGCTGATGCTCAGGGTCGCACAGCAGTATTTTGATGTGGCCGTCGCACAGAAAGCATTGGAAGTCACCCGGAAGCAAACCGAATCTGTTCAGAAGATCGCTGTCGAGATGCACGACCGCTTCAACATAGGCACAACGCCAGTTACCGACACGCACGAGGCGGATGCCAGGCTGGCGTCAATGCAGGCGATGCAGTTGAGTGCCGAGATGGATCTGCAGAACAAAAGGAACCTGCTTGCCGACACTACCGGACTGAGTGTCGAGTCACTCACCGCACTGCTGCCGCAGAACGTGGTCAATGAAGCGAGGGCGACACCTTTGGATAGCTGGATGAGTGAGGGTGCATCCGGCAACTACCAGGTGCGCATGAGCGAAGTCGCCGCCGATGTCGCCGCACAGGAAGCCAAGAAATATGCGTTCGCATCCACCGTCAAGGTCGATGCCATCGCACAAGCTGCCCGTGACGAACTGGATGGCCACGGCAGCTACGGTTCGTCGGACACCCGGCAAACCAATGCAGTCATCGGCCTGCAAGTGTCCGTGCCACTGTTTACCGGCGGCTACCGCGACGCCAAGCAAGCCGAGGCGATGCAGCTAGTCACCAAAGCGCAAGCCGAGACCGTACGCAATCGCCAGCTGGCAGCGCAGCAGATTCGCCAGACCTACCTGAGCCTGACGACGGACGAGTCGCGACTCAAAGCGCTGCAGCAAACACTGGATGCAGACAAGTTGCGTCTGGATGCGACCAAACTGGGACGCCAGGTGGGCGATAGAACCACGCTTGATGTCCTCAATGCAGAGAACGAGGTTGCCAACGCCGAGCTTAACGTGGTCTTGGCACAGGTCAACCTGCTGATGAACCAGTTGCAGTTGGAAGCATTATCTGGGAAGCTGGACGAAAAGTTTTTAAGCAGCATCAACAGTAATTTGATAACAAAACAATAACCTTTGAGAGGGTGAAAAAATGGCAAACATTGTAATTCTGGGGGCTGGTACTGGCGGCATGCCAGCGGCATATGAACTTCGTGCACAACTGGGAAGTCAGCATTCCGTCACCGTCGTCAACGCTGTCGACTACTTCCAGTTCGTACCTTCCAACCCATGGGTAGCTGTCGGCTGGCGCAAACGCAAAGACATCACTTTCGGGATACGTCCTTACCTGGAACGCAAAGGCATCAAATTCATCGCCCAGCGCGTCCAGCGCATCGATGCAGAAAACAACACGGTATACCTTGCGGATGAACGCAGCCTGCCTTATGACTACCTGGTAATCACCACCGGCCCGAAACTGATGTTCGATGAAGTGCCTGGTGCGGGACCAGGAAACTTCACCAATTCGATCTGTTCTGTCGACCATGCCGAAAGTGCATGGGAGCAATATCAGACATTCCTCAATGACCCAGGCCCTGTCATTGTCGGTGCGATGCCTACTGCCTCCTGTTTTGGCCCTGCCTACGAGTTCGCTTTCATCCTTAACCGCGACCTGCGCAAACGCAAGCTGCGCCACAAAGTACCGATGACCTATGTCACCAGCGAGCCTTATATCGGCCATCTGGGCTTAGGCGGTGTGGGCGATTCCAAATCCATGCTGGAAAGCGAGCTGCGAAACAACGACATCAAATGGATCACCAATGCCAAGACCACCAAAGTGGAGAATGGCAAGATGTTCGTGACCGAGCTGGACGACAGTGGCCAAGTCAAGAAAGAACACGAACTACCATTCAAATACAGCATGATGCTGCCGTCCTTCAAGGGCGTCGATGCGGTGGCGGCTGTGGAAGGGCTATGCAACCCGCGCGGATTCGTGCTGATCGACCAGTACCAGCGCAGCACCAAATACAAGAACATCTTTGCCGCCGGCGTATGCGTGGCTATCCCACCGGTTGAAACTACGCCCGTCCCGACTGGCGCACCTAAGACCGGCTACATGATCGAAACCATGGTTACCGCTATCGTCCGCAATATCGCGGCCGAACTCGAAGGCAAACCGGCAGAGAACAAGGGCACGTGGAACGCCATCTGCCTCGCCGACATGGGCGATACCGGTGCAGCGTTCGTCGCATTGCCGCAGATTCCGCCACGCAACATGAACTGGTTCAGGAAGGGCAAATGGGTGCACTGGGCGAAAATCGCCTTTGAAAAATACTTCATCTACAAAATGAAGAAAGGCAGTTCAGAACCTTTGTATGAGAAATACGTGCTTAAAGCGCTGCTCGGCATAGAGAAAACCGAACATAAGCAGCATT
>JAKOWL010000178.1 GCA_029781535.1 Pseudomonadota bacterium | reverse complement strand
GTCAAAGTAGGCGATACGGTATATCTTTCTGGCCAGATAGGTTTGGATCCTGCCTCCATGCAATTAGTGGAAGGCATTGAGGCGCAGATACATCGCGTGTTCAAAAACCTGAAGGCGGTATGTATAGCAGCCGGCGGGAGCTTGGGGGATATCGTCAAAATCAATATCTTTCTTACTGATCTGAGTCATTTTGCCATGGTGAACACCATCATGGCTGAATACTTCGTCCAGCCTTACTCCGCCCGCGCCGCAGTGGGGGTGGCTAGTTTGCCCAGAGGTGCCTTGATAGAAGCCGATGCAGTCATGGTATTAGCGCAATAGGCAATTGACCACACTAGCAGATATCAAAGGGCTGACCAAGCCGCAACTTGCCAGCTTGAAGAAGCTGGGACTGACGACGCCGCAAAATCTGCTGCTGCATTTACCGCTGCGCTATGTCGATGAAACGCGCATCACGTCCATACGGGACTTACGTTTGGGGGAATCGGCGCAGATAGAGGGTGAAGTGGTGCATGCCGAAGTGACATACAAACCGCGCAAGGCATTGATCGTGCGCTTGCAGGATGCAAGCGGCGAAGTCAATCTACGCTTTCTGCATTTCTATCCCAGCCAGGTTGCCAGTTTGAGTGTCGGCAAGCAGATACGTGCTTACGGCGAGGTGCGGCATGGCTTCTTTGGCTACGAGATGGTACATCCTCAGTGCAAAGCAGTGCGCGATGATACGCCGGTGAACGAGCAATTGACCCCGGTTTATCCGACCACAGCTGGGCTGACGCAATTCAATATTCGAGGGGCGATCGCACGCGTACTCAAGCCGGAATTTCTGGGGGAGACGCTGCCGGAAAGTGTATACCGGCCGTTTCGTTTGCCAGGGTTCGAGCACAGTATCGTCACGCTGCACAGCCCGCCGCCGGATGCCGATTTAACAGCGCTGGAGAACCGTGCTATCCCTGAATGGCGCCGTTTGGCGTTTGATGAGTTATTGGCACAGCAGCTATCCATGCGCAAACACTATGTGAAACGTCGCGCAAGTGATGCGCCTATGCTCAAGCCATCCGTCCGTCTGGTCAATCAGCTGCTGGAAACTTTGCCGTTCAAACTTACGGCAGCGCAGCAAAAAGTGGTAGCGGAAATCGCCGACGACCTGACGCAACCACACCCCATGCAGCGTTTGCTGCAGGGCGATGTGGGCAGCGGTAAAACAATCGTGGCCGCTATCGCAGCCTTGCAGGCGATAGAAGCGGGCTGGCAGGTCGCGCTGATGGCGCCAACCGAGATTCTGGCGGAACAGCATTACAAAAAGCTGAGTCACTGGCTGGAACCTTTAGGTGTGCGGATCGCATGGCTCACCGGAAGCCAAAACAAGGCTGCTCGTCAGGCCAATCTGGATGCGGCTTCCAGCGGTGCTGCGCAAATGGTCGTTGGTACACATGTCTTGTTTCAGGAAAACGTCAGTTTTGCCAGGCTGGGGTTGGCCATCATCGATGAGCAGCATCGATTCGGCGTGCAGCAACGTCTCGCACTACGCCAAAAGGGGCAACCGGAACCACATCAGCTGATGATGTCGGCCACGCCCATTCCGCGCACCTTGTCCATGAGCTACTACGCTGACCTGGATGTTTCGGTAATCGATGAGTTGCCACCAGGCCGCACGCCAATCATTACCAAACTGGTCGCAGACGAGCGGCGTGACGAAGTGCTGGCTAGAGTGCATGAGGCCTGTCTGCAGGGCCGGCAGGCCTATTGGGTCTGTCCCTTGATCGAAGAGAGTGAGGCCTTGCAGTTGCAGACCGCGCAGGACACTTATGCGCATATGCAAACGACCTTTCCGGATTTGAAGATAGCGCTGGTGCACGGTCGCCTGAAACCCGCAGAGAAGCAGGCGGTAATGGATGCGTTCGCGAGGAACAAGATTCACTTGCTAGTGGCGACTACGGTGATCGAGGTGGGTGTGGATGTCCCAAATGCCAGCCTGATGGTGATCGAACATGCAGAACGGTTCGGCCTCAGTCAGCTGCACCAGCTGCGTGGCCGTGTGGGAAGGGGTGCAAATAAAAGCACCTGTATCCTTTTGTACCAGATGCCGCTTTCGGAAACGGCCAGGGCACGCCTGAAAGTGATATTCGAGAATACAGACGGCTTTGTGATTGCGCAGGAAGATTTGAAGCTACGCGGTCCGGGTGAATATCTCGGCACACGTCAGAGCGGGGTGCCTATGCTTAAAATCGCCGATCTGGAACGGGATGCGGATTTGCTGCAAGTTGCGAAAGACATGGCAGGCAGCTTGCTGGAAACAGCTCCACAAGCGGTTGAAGCGCATCTGCAAAGATGGCTCAGCCAAGGTGCAGAACTGGTCAAGGTATGAAGATATATCATCAACGACAAAAACGGCACGGCTGGTTGAAACGGCCTATATGCACGCCGGACATCAGGCCGTGGCTGATAGACGATGGATCGCTCACGGCGCGGCTCAAAGCGAGATATGCGGATTTTTCGGTTCAGCCTGTCGTGCTGGAATATGCCAAGGCTTTCCGGGACGAGGCGGAAAAGCTGGGACCGAAGGCATATCAGACAGCCTTGATTCGTGAAGTGTTGCTGATGGGTAACGGGCAGCCTGCGGTGTTTGCGCACAGTGTGTTGCCGCGTGCCAGTTTGCGTGGCCAATGGCGCATTTTAGGCAAACTCGGCAGCAAACCGCTGGGCGAGGCGTTGTTTGCAAATCCGCGCGTCAAGCGCACAGCACTGGAATATAAAAAACTATCGGCCTGCAGCCCAATATCCATGCGGGTTCCAGAACATATCCAGATCAAAGGCGCTGTGCTTTGGGCAAGGCGTTCATTGTTCAAGCTGGGGCGTGCAAAAATTTTAGTGACGGAAGTATTTTTGCCACATATACTCGCGCCATGATTCAGGTAGAACTTACCGAAAGACTCAACGCTTACGAGCGGTTGATGCGGCTGGACAAGCCGATTGGCATCTTGCTGTTATTATGGCCGACTTTATGGGCACTGCTGATGGCAGGGCGAGGCCACCCGCATTGGGTTATCGTGATGATATTTATTACAGGCGTCGTGCTGATGCGCAGTGCTGGCTGTGTGTTGAATGATATTGCCGACCACAAGTTTGACGGTCTGGTGGAGCGTACGAAAGCGCGCCCGCTCGCCACAGGCGAGGTCGGTATGAAAGAGGCTTATTTACTCGCTGCGGCTTTATGCCTGCTGGCATTCATGCTGGTGCTGTTTTTAAACAAGACTACCATTTTGCTGTCTTTCGCTGCACTGTTTCTGGCTGCCACTTATCCATATACCAAACGTTTTCTGGCGATCCCGCAGGCCTATCTGGGAATCGCGTTCGGGTTCGGCATTCCAATGGCGTTTGCTGCGGTTAATGATTACCTCCCACCTGCAGCCTGGTATCTGCTGGCCGCCAATGTGTTCTGGGCTATTGCCTATGACACGGAGTATGCCATGGTGGATAGGGACGACGACCTGAAGATTGGCATCAAGTCTTCGGCGATTTTTTTCGGAAAATATGACGTTGCCGCAGTGATGGCCTGCTATGTCATCATGCTGGGGATTTTAGCTTACGTGGGATATGCATTGCACTATGGATATGGCTACTGGCTGTGCTTTGGCGTAGCAGCATTGCTGGCGGTTTGGCAGTATGTGCTTATCAGAAACCGTGAAAAAGCACATTGTTTCCAGGCGTTCCTGCACAATACCTGGATAGGTGCGGCGATATGTGCAGGGTTTGCAGCTCAGTACTATTTGAGCTGATTGGCTATTTCCATTCAATCAGTCCAAAGTCGAAATGGGTTTCCTGCTCCTTGGCTAGTTCTGCTTGCTTGGTTTCCTCGCTAGCCTTGGCAATCTCATCCAGCTGCTGCAGTTTTTCGGCTTTTTTGGCGGCAAGTTGAGCTTCCTTGCGCTCTTTTAATACCATTTTCTTTTCATCGAGCATAATGACTTCTGCCAGATTGGCTCTTTCCTGAGCGACGGACTTGAGTGTCAGCAACTCTTCGATCAGCTGTTTGTCAAATCCAACACGTGGCTCAAGGCGGTTGTTATAGATCAGATCATCCAGGAAAGTGATGGCGGCCGGTGTGCCCCATACGGCCTGTAATCCGGCACTCAGGTGAGGGTAGGCCTCCAGTGTATGAGCGGCCGCCGTTGGCTTGGTATCAATATTCGGAATATTGATGTTGAAATGGTCTTTGCAATCCATGGCAGTCTGTTCATACAAGGCCTGCAGGTTGTTTTTAGCCAGCAGGTCGAGCAGGAACAGCCATATGGTGACTGATTGTTTCGGATGTTGCAGTAAATGATTCTGCAGCATCTGAATCGCCAGTTCGGTACGGCCATGCGACAAGAACAAGTCGGCATGTTCAAGCACGGTCATGCTTGGGTCATCTTCTACATCAAACGGATAGACAGGCTCTACAGTCACACCAAAATTTTCTTGTTCTGGCGTGGAATTTTCCACAACGCTGTCAATATGCTGACGTGTTTCGGTTGTCTCGAAAAGCTCATCGTCATTTAGAGAAAGGTCGTCTTGTTTATTTTGCATCATGCGGTCAAGCACCAATAGATGTGCTTTTCTGCGCCGCCACCAATTCAATGCAAGATGACCGCTCAGCAGCAACAATATGGCGCCTAGCCCGAACCCAAACTGTTTGAACTGTGCCAGCTCATTCTGATTGTTGGCTAGCACTTTGTTTTTCTGTGTATTCTCTTGCTCAAGCCTTAAATTGTTTGCTTGTAATTGGGATATCTGAGTTTGTAAATGTTTCAATCGATTATTCATCGCGGTAAGCTCATCCATCATCTCCGGATCGCCAGCTGGTACCGGGTCTGTGGCATTTGGGCGCATTACCAGTTGCTTGTCCATTTGCAGGCCCACTGATGTGGCTGCCAGGCTCTGGTAAGTGCCCCC
>JAKOWL010000128.1 GCA_029781535.1 Pseudomonadota bacterium | reverse complement strand
AAAATGACTACACATCCAAAACTTGACCACCTACTTTACGTCTCGCCCAGGCTTCAGGACAAGGACTCCGTGATCCGGTTTCTCGTTACAATGGAAGCTAATTGCATTCTGGTCTGGCGACAGGCTTTTAGTGGCGCAAATGGCCCGACTGCGCCGCCTCAGATCGTGAAACACTATTGGCCGCAGGATAAAAACAGAGCCATTCGAGAAACAGTAATTCAACTCGAAGTGGAATTTGAGGTGATTGCAGAGTGAGGCTTATATGTCCATAAAACTTGCACGTGAATACGCTGCGAAATATATGGAGTCGGTGCATAAGAGTACTGGCTACGCGCTGATGCTCAATGAAACGTTCTCCTTAGAAAACATCATTCAGGAAGCCATTATAAAAACAGAGGCAAAATATATGAAATCATCTGAACTGCCAGATATAACTATTGCAGATAATCCTCAATCCGGCGATGATTTGGATACGTGGGAACGGATTGGCCGCTTGCAGACAATGCTCGCTGAAGATGCAAGAATGATTCAACACTTGAAAGGACAAATCCATGACCTCACTGAAAAACATAATCAGGTTTTCGATTCTGACGGCCATACTTGCCGCCGTTGCCCAATTTGCTCAAGCTCAACAGATTGAAAAACTGGAACTGGTACTCGCGTCACCAATCTATGACAACAACCAAAACAACGGCTATCAATTCGAGCTTCGCGGAAACATCTATCCGAAAAACACGGCTTTTGTGTGCGGCTCACAACCGGAGATCGCCAGACTTGGCCGCTACCTACTTCGTGTCAGGTACAGTCAGCCGGACGGAATGATTGCGACGTGGGCAATCACCTTGAACGATGGCCGCACGATCATTTGGGACGCTTTTACGAAGTATGAGATTCAGGAAGACGGGTTGCCGCTGAGTTTTGCTTACGAGGCTGTTGTGCTGCGCTCTACTCAGGGCGCATTAACTGATTACACGCCGGAAGCTGGCTGTTTCGGTGGCAGGCTTACGGTTTTCTTTTTGGAGAGGTAATGACAGATGAACAGATGTTGACGGAAAGGGCGCTTGATGTACAACGGGTTTTGTGTGCTATCACGCGAGGTCAAAAAGTTGAAATAGATTACGCCAAACGCGTTTTGATGATGTTTAATCAAATAGTCGGCGGACATCCTTTCGAGAAAGAATCATTGATTGGTAAGGTGATTCAATCCGCCATTCTCGCCGAGCGCGAGGCATGCGCGAAATTGGCTGAAGATTTAGCTGCATTTTGGAAAAAGGAAAAGGCGCGAGTTGATCTAAACGAAAATGCAAAAGTTTATTGCGATGGCCGCATTTTGGTATTAATGGCAATTGCTACTCAAATCCGGGCTCGTACTGCCTCAAATTTGCCCCAGGATCAATCAGAAACCCCAAGCCCTGCCATTCCTACCCCTGAATCCTGAAAAATTGATTCTGACCGCGCTAAACGCAAAAGCCGCTGGTTTCTCTTTCGAGAGCCAGCGGCTTTTGTTTTGATTCTGGTCGAATCACGTGGTTTGATGCCCACGCAGATAATATCCGGTTTTCAAATCTTGAACAGTAGAAATATTTGTCTAGGGATAAATCAAAAAGCCGATTGATAACGGGCAGCAATCAACCGGCTTTGTCCTCAGCCATTAAGGAAGTTCACCTTTATGGAATAAGCGCATTATACATAATAAAAAACCCGGCGCAACCTCACATTACGCCGGGCATGCGAATGAATAAGAGAATGCTCGTTTACTCATCCTCTCAATCACAAACTACACACAGGCTCAATATAAAACAAAAGCCGTCTGATTTCCAGTGAGAATCAGACGGCAAAAGATAGTGTGAAATCAAATGATTAAAGATTGACTGACTGAATTATAGCCATCACAGACCAAAAAGCCACAAATTTAATTAAGGAATTGCGGCAATTCTGGCCGCAAGATTGGCTTTCAATTCGGCTGATAGTTTCCGGCCATCCTCAAATGCCGATGCTTGATCCATTCGAGACTGAGACAGTCCGCGTAAAACCGCCGTTTGCAGAATCAAAACCAATTCTGTCCATTGCGCTTCGCCAGTCTGAAAACTGACATTGCCGGATGCGGCGGTTTTAATTTCTTCTGTTGGAGTCGTCGGATCTTTGATGGCTTCGATTACGGCCTGAATTGATTGAATGGTAAAGATCGTAAAAAACGTAATCTCTTTGAATTTTTTGGATGCTCCGGCATCCAATCCAATCAATCCTTCGGCTTCGGCTTTGCGGGCATCTTCCAGGAGTGTTTTTACAATGGAAAGAGCCTCTTTTTTATCAAAGCCAGACTCAGACCTGTCCCGAATCAAGTCTACTGCGCCAGCGGCTTTTTGAGTGATTATGTAGACATGTTTGGCCGATGACGGATTCATCTTCCCTGCTTCGTGCAGGAAGTCTACTGAATCAGCCAGGCCAACCAATGCCGCGTCAGATTGAGCGGTATAGATGGCCAGTTTGTGAGTTGTTGTTTTATCGCCGCCACATTTGGCAGCGATCGAAAAGATCAATAAAAGGGCAATCAAGATAATGCGTTTTCTCATCGTTCATTCCTGTTTAGTTGGGAATCAAGCTTGCGCTCAATTCGTTGTAGTGTACTTTCAAGCCCGCTGAACCGTGCCTCAAAATCGGCAGTCCGATGCAGAGCCGCGCTGCGCTGGTGATTCTCGAATTCCTCTTCAATCAGTTCCAGCCGTTTTATGATACGCTCTACCTGTTGTTCGATTTGCTTTACGGTGATCCGTAGGACAGCATAAGCGTATATCTGGCCAGCAATCATACTGAGAGCTACCAAAGAAAGCATACCGTATTTGGAAAGCCAAAGACCGAAATCCATTGTGATAGATGTTGGGGCATCTTGGTTAGTCGTCAAGCAGAAAGATCGCACCTAATCCGACTGCGCCAATTAAGAGCCAAGTTTTTATATCCAGCCCAAGAAAACCGGAACTATCAACAGTGTTGTAAGCGGTGTTTGATGCTGATTGATAGTTTCCGGCTTGAGCCAGAATTTCAGCAGCGTATCGCTTAGCGGCAGATGAAACCGTGTTGCGTTGAACGTTCCCTTCCCCGCCGTTGTATCCCTGCAAAATCTTCGTGTAATCGTCGCCAAACAATCCGCGCAAATATTCTGTGTATCGCTGCCACGCCGCAAGCGAATCATCAGGATTGTATGGATTGCCTGAGCCGAACCTTGCCCAAGTGCCGGGAATGAATTGCGCCAGCCCCTTTTCACCTGCTCCGCCAACGAAAGGCCCATAAACCACATCTTGCCGGAAATTGGCCGACTCACGCGCCAGTTGCGCCAACGCAATTGATTCAGGGAAGCCAATCCCACGTGAAGCGTCAACGATCCGGCTTATCAGTTGTTCGGTTGTATAGGCCATATAAATTTACGGGCAAGCCGGCTTAGTCCATTGTCTTTGCTTAAAGCAGTCCTCCCCCATGAGAGTGCCTTAGTGCGCCGAGACAGTTGACCCCCTGAAACCGGCCTGCCCGCTTGCGCGCAATTCAATCACCTGATGCAGCGGCTTTCCTTGCTTCAGAATTGACCGCTGTTGCATTTTTAGCGTCCAGTGCTGCCTCTGCCTTATCCACAATCAGCCAGCCCAAAACAGCGCACATTTCGCCGGTCAAGGCGAATACCGGATCAAGTTCTTCGAGGGTGAACGGTGTTGCTCTGTCAAGAAATGGCTCATTGGCAAAAGTATCTTCGCCGATCTGATTGATCTCTTTGTTGAACAGATCAACATCTTCTGACCTGATCTTATCTTCGCGGGTTTCGTC
>JAKOWL010000121.1 GCA_029781535.1 Pseudomonadota bacterium | reverse complement strand
TGTCGCGATTCATGTTCACGTAATCCACTTTATAAGTGCGCAATACCGGCAGGTCTGGTGTGATATAAAGCACATTACCTTCCATGTGGTAAGTCAAATCCACCTGTTTGGCCAAGCGTTCGAGAATCGCGGGAAGTGTCTGGTCTACTGCATTCAATGTAGCGCGCCCTTGAATAGCTGGGTGAATATCAATATTCAGTTTGCTCTCGCGCGCTAATGCGAACAATATTTCCTTTACCGGCACCTCATTGACCACTACGCTGTAAGTCTGCGCCTTATTGGTAGCCTTTGGTGGTGGTAATTGTGGGCTGCTCTTGACTGGCTTGGGAATAGGTGCAGCTTGTGCGTTATTTGCTGCTGGCGTGTTCAGAGGGGGCTTGCCATCGATATGCCCATTCGACGGCCTAACTTTGGATTGGTGTGCACAAGCAGCCAATAGCGATGCACTCACTGCCACTATGAGCAGTTTGAAAAACGATTTTTTTGGCAAGAAGGTACGCTTTTCTTGTATCCGCACGACGAACTTTCCTCTACTTTATTCCCTCATCGGGATTTATCGCACAATTGGCTTTAAAATGCAATACTAACCTATTGAAGTTTCAATAGTTTTGCCAAAATCACTTCATTTGTGCAATTTCTTCCAACACTCCAGCTACTGTTCGCAGCTGCGGGCGATTTTTTTTGAGCTCCTCTGGCAAGGTTTGCAAGGCACGCGCGGCTTCTGTGCGGTCAGAAAAACTGCCGTAAATCACATTGAATCCCGGTTGATTGTTTACTCGTGTCCTGTAAACATAAATCTTGTCTGACTCCACCTTGCTGCCTAACTGCGAAAGCGCATGCTTAAGTTGCGTTTCATCATTTGCACCAAACAACTGTATAGTCACAGTGCTTGGTGACTGGCCTGTCAGCCAGTTATCCATGGCCAATAGGCGATTGCTTAAAATATCTGCTGAGTTAACCTCTACCGCAATGGGATTGGTCGATGTGGCTGATGCAGGTGCAACCTTAGGTGAAGGCTCCGTTTTTGCGACAGGCGCAGTGGTAACAGTCTCTGGTTTTCTTGATACGGCACTTTTTTGATTCAAAAAATAGGCAATACCCAAACCAAGCAGCAGCCCCAAGCCTAATACCAAGATCCATACCCAGATTCGCTGCGGCGGATTCGAAAACTTACCTTTTTCCGCGCTGAACTCACTATCTGAAATGGCTGCCTGCACATGCTTGGGCGTTACTTGATACACATTATCCGCAAAAGCAGCCAGCAATGCCTTATCCGCTAAAATATTGACGCGGCGCACTAAGCCCTGCGCCGCCTGTGAAAGCTTTTTGATGGCCGCAGGATTGAACAAAGGCGGCCCAAAATATCCCGCAGCGCGCAGGCGAAACATCAAGTATTCACCGACTTCTTTAGGCTGCAACGGTGCCAGATTAAAGCTATGAGTAATACGTTCACGCAGTTGGCGAATGTGAGTTTGATTCAGATTCGCGTCCAGTTCCGGCTGGCCGAACAATACGATCTGCAGCAATTTCTCGTGCTTGGTCTCAAGATTGGAAAGCAGGCGAATCTCTTCCAGAGTCGCCAAAGGCATCCCTTGCGCCTCTTCGACGAATATCACCACTTGCTTGCCGGCCGCATGCCGCTTAAGCAGGTATTCCTGCAGCTTTTGCATCACCTTGAGCCTATCAGCATTTTTAGGCAGCCGTAGCTGCAGCTCAAACGCGATCGCATGCAGCACGTCTTCAGGTGCCACGCTGGGGTTGGCCAGATAAATACTCTCTATATATTCTGGCAACATGGTTTGCAGCATGCGGCAAAGCATGGTTTTACCGCTGCCAACCTCACCAACCACCTTGATGATGCCCTCACCATTGCCTATCGCATAGAGCAAGGCATCCAGCACCGCTCCACGATTCCCGCCGGTAAAAAAGATTTCCGTGTTAGGCGTGATTTTGAAGGGCGGCTCTTTCAAGCCAAAATGGTTGTAATACATCCTGCGTATTATTTTTCTTCTTGCAACTGGATCCGGCTATAGAGTGTCGTACGATTAATGCCTAACAACTTGGCAGCCTGGCTGAGATTGCCATGCGTGATGCGCATCGCGGCATCTACATATGCTTTCTCCCAAGATTTCAATACCTGATCCAAATTAACGTTGGCCTGGTTTTGCAAATGCTGCAACGCATAACCGGACAAATCCCCGCTGAATGCCATTGGCACACCATCTACCTCATTTTGGCGAGACAGATCGAACTCGGCAGCCAACTGCTGTTCGTTTACCGTCTGGCCGGAATACTTGGCCATCAGCCGGATGATGATGTTACGCAACTCCCGCACATTTCCGGGGAAATGGTAATCCAGCCAGCGTCTTTCAGCTTTTTCATCCAGCCTGAACGGTTTCTGACCGGTTTCGCGAGCATAGAAATCCTTAAAATGCTCCAGCAATACCAAAGTGTCGCCATTCAGTTCCCGCAATGGCGGCACCCGTACAGCGAACACACTCAAACGATGATACAAATCCGCACGGAAGTTACCTGCGCGCACTTCAGCCCGCAAATCACGGTTAGTAGCTGCCACGATGCGTGCTTTGCTTTTGCGAATCTGTGTCTCGCCCACCCTGGCATATTCGCCATTCTCCAACACGCGCAACAGCTTGGCCTGCATGTCCAGCGGCAACTCGCCAATCTCGTCCAGGAACAATGTTCCTTCGCCAACTTCTTCGAAATAACCTGCGCTAGCGTTAGCCGCGCCGGTAAAAGCTCCCTTGGCATGACCAAACAGGATGGACTCAGCCAGCATAGGCGAAATCGCCGCACAGTTGACTGACAAATAAGGCTGTTTGCTGCGCTTGCTGAAACGATGGAAATTACCGGCCACGCGCTCTTTACCGCTTCCAGACTCGCCCTCGATTAGCACAGGGAAGGGTGAATCGGCAAACTGCCGGATCTGGGTGATAAGCGTCTGCATCGGCAGGCTCTCCCCTATCATCCCGCCATTCTTGTCCTCGGGTTTCTCGGTCTTCTCAACGCTTTGAACCTTGAGAGAATTGACCAGCAGTTCTTTGAGTTTTTCGACGTCGCAAGGTTTGGGAATGAAATCCAATGCTCCTAACGCGAGCGCATGTTTAACATTCACATCATCGCTTTGGCCAGAAAGCACGTGGATTTTCATGCTGGGAGAGTGTGCCAGCAGTTCGCCTATCATCTTGAAGCCTTCATCAGGCTTATGCTGCATTGGAGGAAGTCCCAAGTCTACCAACGCCAACGCAGGCGGT
The DNA here is from genome assembly GCA_029781535.1 of Pseudomonadota bacterium. GTDB lineage: Bacteria > Pseudomonadota > Gammaproteobacteria > Burkholderiales > Methylophilaceae > Methylophilus. The sequence continues at coordinate 17,895 of JAKOWL010000121.1, read as the reverse complement.
TCACCCAACTGGCGTAGCAGACTCTTGGCTTGTGTTCGCGAATCCGCTACACACACTTCAAAATGCTTACTTAACACAAAATGCAATGTATCCGTAATTAACGGGTCGTCATCGATGATCATTAATACAGGGAGTGTTTGCGCCATAGATAGCATCCTTCTCTTTTTGCATTTTTTTTAGTTATAAGGTTACTATAACCCGTATGTTGTCTGGCATCAATGACCAAGCGAAAAGCACACCGAGTGAAGCAGGAAAAATGCAAAACTGGAAGCAAAAACTAATCTGGACAAGTGCAATCTTAATTGGATTGCTTGTCATTCCGCTAATGATCCCAATGAGCACCTACACTAGGCAAGCAGAATCGTTAGCAGAAAAATCCCTAGGAGTGCCCGTGCATATCGGCGCGCTCCATCTGGCTATACTGCCCACACCACGCCTAAATGCGAGCGATCTGGTGGTAGGTGCAAATGAGGAATTCCGTGTTGCCCATCTTTCAGTGTTGCCTGCTATTACCAGTTTGTTTTCTGAAAAGAAAGTGATTTCCAGCATAAAAATCGACAAGCCCATCATCAAAAAAGCCGCTCTTGATATCGTCGCTGCTTTATCCGGGCAACCTAAAGACACCACCAGCAAAACAACTGTAAGTGTGCAAAAGATTCGCATCAACCAAACCACACTCATCTGGCCAGGCATGCATTTGCCCGAGATAAATGCAGAGATTGACCTGAACGAGGAAAACTTGCCAAAAACCGCCAAACTTGAAAGCGTGGATGGAAAACTCAAGCTTGACTTAACCCCCGAGGAAAATAGGCAAATCATCACTTTTAGCGCCAGGGCATGGACGTTACCTGCAGGTCCGCCTTTGCTCCTTGATAAACTGGACATGAATATGGTGCTGACGAGCAACAAACTGGACATTTTAAACATTGACGCAGCACTCTATGGTGGCAATCTAAGCAGTCATGCCATCCTGACTTGGGGGAAAGCCTACAAATTAAACGGGAAGATGAAACTGGATAATCTTGCTGTGCATGAACCAGTAAGACTGATAAGCAAATCCAGCCGTGTCAGTGGACAATTATCTTGTAGCGGCCCATTCAGTGCTACCGCGAAGGAGGCCGGGCAATTGATGGATAACCTGCAAGCCAACATTCAATTTAATGTGAAAAATGGTGTTCTGTATGGCTTTGACTTGGCAAAAGCGTCGCTGATGCTGATAGGCCAGGGCAAAGGCGGGGAAACCAAATTTGATGCATTCACCGGCTTACTGGACATTTCTGCAAAAACCTACCGATTCCGCAATCTGAATATCGAATCCGGATTGATGGCTGCCAATGGGGAGGTGAAAATCAATCCAGACAAGAGTCTGAACGGTAAAGTGGAGGTAGAGGTGAAAAAAAGCGCGTCTATTGCAGCTATCCCGCTGGAAATCTCCGGAACATTGGAAAATCCAAAAGTCTTCCCTACCAAAGCGGCTATTGCCGGAGCGGTTGCCGGCACAGCAGTATTAGGACCTGCTGGCACAGGTTTAGGACTAAAAGCCGGCAATGCCGTAGATAAGCTTAAAGGACTTTTCGGGAACTGATTGATCAGGCTTTCTGCAGCAGCTTTTCGAATTCGGCAACAGATAATGGTTTAGAGAAAAGGTATCCTTGTCCGAAATCGCAGCCGATACTTGCCAGCAAATCCAGCTGCTCGACTGTTTCTACACCCTCGGCAATCACTGTCATGTCCAGCTTATGCGCCATCACTATCATGGCTTCACAAAGCGCTACATCACCAGCGTTCGTTGTCATGCCGCGCACAAAAGATTGATCGATCTTGATGTAATCAATATCGAATTTCCTCAAATAGGACAATGATGAATAACCCGTCCCGAAGTCATCGATTGCCACTTGGATCCCGGCATCGCGGAACTCGAGCAGTTTATCCTTGATCTTGGTATTGGCTTCCAACAGCAATCCTTCCGTAATCTCTACGACGACGCTTTTTCCATTCAGGCCCAAACGCTTCAACTGTTGATACCAGGGTTTATATTTACCGCTATTATCATTGAATTGGACAGGCGACACGTTGACACTGACCTGGAACTCTTTGTCATACAGCCGCTGCCATTCTCCGACACGCAACGCCGCCTCATGAAAAACAAATTCACCGATACTATTGATTAACCCTGTGTGTTCAGCCACAGGAATAAATTCGGCAGGGCTAACCATGCCCAACTGTGGATGTTGCCAGCGAACCAACGCTTCCGCCTTCACGACTTTATTAGATTTCAAGTCAACAATTGGCTGATATGCGATCCAGAGCTGGTCATTCTTGATCGCCACACGCAGGTCGTTTGCCAGCCTCATTCTCGACTGTGCAACCGCCTGCATTGACGGGGTAAAATAGCTATACGCGTTCCGTCCCGCTGCCTTAGCGGCATACATCGCCTGATCAGCATTCTTAAGGAGTATTTCGATATCCGTTCCATCGTCCGGATAGCAGGTAACACCGATGCTGGCAGTCATATAGACCACCTCACCATCCAAATTGAACGGCTCCGCGATTTTCTGCAGAATCATCATAGCGACACGTGTAACGTCATCTGGATCGCGTAAATCGCCCAAGACAATCGTGAATTCATCACCACCCAATCTTGCAACCGTATCAGACTCACGCACACATGAAGTCAGGCGGGTAGCCGTTTCATGAAGCAACATATCCCCTTTTGCATGCCCCAGCGTATCATTGATTTCCTTGAAATTATCCAAGTCAAGAAACAACAATGCCAGCGGAAGCCCTGTACGGTGAGCCTTCTTGATCTCCTGTTCCAATCTGTCCTGGAGCATACGCCGGTTTGGCAACCCCGTAAGATAATCGAAATTAGCATGAAACCAGCTCATTTCCTCGGCCTGTTTGCGCTTGGTAATATCATGCACAACGCAGAACACCTGCTCAGAATCTTCGCTGGAGATATAGTTTGAAGTCACTTCTACCGGAAAGATTGTTCCATCTTTGCGCTTGTGACGAGACTCAATGGCAAAGATGCCATCCCGCTTCACATTCGTCCAGAATTGCGGCTGGGCGCTTGGTGGATAATCCGGGTCAAAATCCCAGACATGCATCCCGACCAGTTCATCGCGTGCGTACCCTAGACTGTTGCAGGCAAAATCATTTGCATATGTAACCTGACCTTCAGAATTTACCCAAAAGTGTGCCACCTTGCTGTTCTCGATGGCGCTATAGGCCATATGCAGGTCTTCTTCCAGGCGCTTTCGGTCACTAATATCATCATAAACACCCAGAACCCCAATGGTATCCATTTCCGGGCCCATCAAGGGGACTTTAGACGTGCGCAACCAGATACGCTTACCTTCAGGTGTTGTCTGTGGTTCCTCAAAATTCAGTTTCGAAGCATTGGAGTTAATCACCTGCAGATCATCTTCACGATATAAACCCGCCTGCTCACGCCATGCCAATTGCGTATCCAATTTACCTATGACGTCTTTTGGACTGGTTTTTCCGGCATCCCTTGCGAAAGCCGTGTTACATCCCAGATACCGGGAGTCACGATCTTTCCAGAAAACCCTCAACGGCAAGTTATCAATCACGATTTGCAATACATTCCTTGATTGATTCAACTGCTGGTACGGACATTTAATGTTACTTAAAAAAACGCTTTTATAGAAAAATCCATACGCAATCACTTTGTATATATGTCCAAGCAGATTGAACACATCCGTCACACTGGCATAGAATGTAAAAAACAACTCACTTAACGCCATGACGCATACTGCGCCAAAAAAACCGACCACATCATAGTCCTGTTGCTTGCGCATTTGTGTTAGCAATTTGACCGCACTAACTAAACATAACGCCATGATTAAATACTCTGTCCCAATTTTAAACGCTGTCAACCCTTGACCTGAAATAAAGGTATGAGGCAGTAAATCGAGATGCTTAAATCCAATTAAGGCAGAAAAGGACACCAAAACCAGCACCGATAACAACATTACCCAACGTTGCCTGTTAGAAAGATTTTGTCGCCACGGTAACCAGCAGAGCGCCAGCAAACCTACAGCTAACAGTAAGCGCGCCTGTAACCAAAAATAAATGGATTTTTCCGGGTTGTTTGGTGTAATGAAATCCGGCATCCCTTGGTAAGAAAGGGTATGCAATAAATCGAGCGAGCCTACACCAAAAAAAATGCAAGCCAGAAATACAGACCTGCTGGAGCGATTCTCAACCGGGACGTTCCATCCTATAGCGAATACCATGAAAGAAACAACAATAGCCGCAGTTTCCAGAATGGTATGGAGAGGGACATAGCCAACAATGCCTGTCTCAGGATGCAATAATGGGATTAACCAAACAAAAAACTCCACTAACACCAATATTGTTAGCGTTAACAAGACTGGCCATAATGATTTTTTATAACTATCGAGCAGTTGCATTTATTTCCCGATTTCCCAATAGAGCAAGCAGCCACATCTGTTTATCAATCTCAGTAAAAATATCACTTTAAATTATTCGACAAATATCTCACAAAAGTTTAATGGATTTTAGCAAGCGCAATCAATGGAATTAAATGCCAATTACAATACAAATCTTGAATTTGATTAATTGACAGACAATCATTCTTTAATATAGTCAGAATTATTAGAAAAAAATAGTGTCACTATTAATTCTATAGACGGACAATAAAGAGTGGATATTTAAAGGAGTGTTGATATGCACAGTCCGCACGATCATGTATCCAACGGCACGGAAAAACATTGTTGTCATGAAGCATCCATTTCGAACCCAATGGCGACAATTGCTCATATTGACCCTGTTTGCGGGATGCAGGTCAACCCGGAACCGGAAAAATCCGCCGAATATTCTGGTGTCACCTATTACTTCTGCAGCCAGCATTGCGTCACAAAATTTCTGGCTAACCCTCAGCAATACTCAAACCCTCAAACTAATGTTGTTATCAACAAAGCAAATGCAACATCAAAACGCATTCTGTATACATGCCCCATGCATCCAGAAATCCGACAGGATAGACCGGGCAGCTGCCCCAAATGCGGCATGGCATTGGAGCCTATTGGTGCTGATAAAGATGAAGAATCGGCTGAACTAACCGACCTGACCAGACGCTTTTGGGTGAGCCTTGCATTAACCATCCCATTACTTTTTGTAACCATGGGCGAGTTTGTACCTGGTTTGAATCTACATCACAGGATAGGTATTGAGACAATTAATTGGTTACAAGCAATCTTGGCAACACCCGTGGTAGTTTGGGGAGGCTGGCCATTTTTTGTAAAAGCGTTGAATTCATTCAGGACATGGAATCTCAACATGTTTAGTTTGATTGGGCTAGGTACCGCCGCTGCATTCCTATTCAGTCTTTTTGCCCTTTTGTTCCCTGCCTTGCTGCCAGATGCTTTCAAAACGGATGGAATGATTCCACTTTACTTCGAAGCTGGCGCGGTGATTGTCACCCTTGTATTAATGGGGCAAGTGCTGGAATTACGTGCGCGCTCAAAAACCAATAATGCGATTAAGTCACTACTTGAACTTGCCCCCAATACTGCGTTCCGCATTCAAACAGATGGGGCTGAAGAGGAAATCCGTCTGGAACAGGTTCATATAGGAGACCAGCTAAGAGTCAAACCAGGAGGCAAAGTGCCAGTGGATGGAGAAGTCCTGGATGGCCACACCCATATCGACGAATCCATGATTACCGGCGAACCGATCCCTGTTGAAAAACAGAGCGGAAGCAAAGTCACAGCCGGCACTGTGAATCAGCTAGGTACTTTTATTATGCGTGCAGACAAAATTGGATCAGACACATTGCTTGCGCGTATTGTCCAGATGGTAAATGAGGCCGGCCGGTCACGCGCACCGATTCAAAAACTGGCCGATCAAGTATCCGGCTGGTTTGTTCCAGCGGTGATTTTCGTGGCAATACTATCTTTTGCATGCTGGACCCTATTGGGCCCGGCACCTTCATTGGCAAACGCCTTGGTAGCTGCGGTTTCTGTTTTAATCATCGCCTGCCCTTGTGCGCTCGGGTTAGCGACACCGGTCTCGATTATGGTTGGTGTTGGGCGCGGCGCCCAGGAAGGCGTGCTCATCAAGGATGCGGAAGCGCTCGAAATAATGGAAAAGGTAGATACTCTGGTCATCGATAAAACAGGTACGCTGACAGAAGGCAAACCCCAAGTCCAGCGTGTAATGGCGGCTATAGGATTCACTGAACCGGAAATACTGCAATATGCAGCCAGTTTGGACTCCATGAGCGAGCATCCTTTGGCAGTTGCGATTGTGAACTATACCAAACAGCAGAATCTCGTTCTAAAACCTGCGATGCAATTTAAATCAATCACAGGACAAGGCGTTAACGCCTTAATAGATGGCAAGTCAGTTTTGCTTGGCAATATACGATTAATGGAAAACTTCACTATCAATGTGTCGCCTTTACAATCAAACGCGCAAGCCCTCAGAGAACTTGGACAAACCGTCATGTTTCTCGCCATCAATAACCAGCTTGCAGGAATTATCAGCGTTGCCGACCCTATCAAACCGACGACATTGGAAGCTGTGCGGGAATTGCACGCCGCGGGTTTGAGAATCGTGATGCTAACGGGAGACAATGCAATAACCGCCTCAAAAGTTACCGAACAGTTAAAACTGGATGCCTTCAAGGCTGATGTCTTGCCGGAAGACAAACTCAACTATTTAAAAGAATTGCAGCAGCAAGGACGAATTGTGGCGATGGCTGGTGATGGTGTAAACGACGCACCAGCCCTTGCGCAAGCCGATGTTGGTATCGCTATGGGAACAGGTACCGATGTCGCCATGAATAGTGCCCGGGTCGTGCTGGTAAAAGGTGATTTGCGTGGAATTGCCAAAGCAAGATTGCTCAGTCAACGCACCATGGCAAACATCAGGCAAAACCTGTTCTTTGCATTTATCTATAATTTTATTGGAGTGCCTGTCGCGGCGGGCGTGCTTTACCCGTGGTTCAGCATTGTACTCAGCCCAATGATAGGCAGCGCAGCAATGGCATTTAGCTCTGTGTCAGTCATCACAAACGCTTTGCGTTTGCGCAATGTTGCGTTAATCAAAACAAAAACTTGAGGCATTTACACAGCCATAAAGGGGATTGGGAATGGCTGATTACGCGACAAACATAAGTTTTGATGAATCCTGACAATCAAACTTAATCCGTCTATTGCAAAAATATTTGCATATTATTACAATGATTCAATTATTGTTGAATTGTAAAAACATGGACAAGTTAACTGCAACTAATATTTTTGAATCCCTCTCTTCCGGGGTTCGGCTGGATGTCTTTCGCTTGCTGGTTAAAAAAGGTTTGGATGGCATGGTTGCCGGCGATATTGCCACAACGCTGGACGTACCGCCTACCAACATGTCTTTTCACCTAAAGGCATTGACTCAGGCTCAATTAATCAGCGTTGAGCAAGAAGGGCGTTACCAGCGCTATCGCGCAAATATTCCACTGATGCTAGACATGATCAGCTATCTTACAGAAGAATGCTGTGCAGAAAATCCTCAACAATGTGTTGATATGCGTACAGCATCAAACTGTTCAGCGAGCATATTGCCGCCCAATCCAACCCAATCAGCAAAATTTTAAACTTCATGAACGTTCTATTTTTATGTACCGGCAATTCATGCCGATCCATCTTGGGTGAGGCAACCTTTAATCACCTGGCTCCCAAAGGCTGGAAAGCCATGAGCGCTGGCAGCAAACCGACAGGCTATGTGCACCCAAGATCTATCGACTTGCTGGCAAGAGAAGGAATCTCTACCGAAGGTTACCACAGCAAATCCTGGGAGAATCTGCCAGCAACGCCAGATATAGTCATAACCGTCTGTGGCAGCGCAGCTGGTGAAACATGTCCAGCCTACCTTGGTCCAGTGCTTCGGACGCACTGGGGCGTTGAAGACCCGGCCCATGTCACAGGCACAGACGAAGAAATTGATGCCGCTTTTCGGAAAGCGTACCGCACACTGCGATATCGCATAGAAGCTTTCTTTGCATTACCGCTTGAAAAATTACAGCATGACAAGGCAGCACTTAAAGCCGAAATGGACAAGATTGCTATAAACGTTATTTAAGGAGACATGATGACTAAATCGATACAAGTATTTGACCCTGCATTATGTTGCAGCAGCGGGGTTTGCGGCGTGGATGCAGACCAACAGTTAATTAACTTTGCTGCCGACGTCGACTGGGCCAAACAGAATGGTGCAAAAATTGAACGCTTCAATCTTGCGCAGCAACCAATGGATTTTGCCAACAACAAAGTTGTGAGGGATTTTCTTGAACGTTCCGGACAGGAAGCATTACCTTTAATTCTAGTAGATGGCGAATTTGCTCTGGCAGGCCGCTACCCAAACCGCAATGAATTGTCACGCTGGTCTGGGATTACTCCGGCTATTGAAATCATGCCGGCCAGCGGATGTTGCAGTGGTGGTAAATGCTGTTAACGAAACCTAAGGCATCTACATGAAATTCCTTGAACAGCCGCCGCGCTTTCTATTTTTTACAGGCAAAGGTGGCGTAGGCAAAACCTCAATAGCCTGTGCAACTGCTATCCTCTTGGCAGAGTCAGGCAAACGTGTGCTACTGGTCAGCACCGATCCGGCATCCAATGTCGGACAGGTGTTTGGCATTGTAATAGGCAATACTATAACGCCTGTCCCCAAAGTACCTGGATTGGCAGCGTTGGAAATTGACCCTCAGGCTGCGGCACAGCTATATCGAGATCGTATCGTTGGCCCAGTGCGCGGAATATTACCCGATGCAGTGGTCAATGGGATAGAAGAACAGCTTTCAGGTGCTTGCACAACTGAGATCGCAGCTTTTGATGAATTCACAGCATTGTTAATCGACTCCCCTTTAACGGCAGATTATGAACATATCATCTTCGACACAGCCCCTACCGGCCATACCATACGCCTATTACAACTACCTGGGGCATGGAGTGGCTTTTTAGAAGATGGCAAGGGAGATGCCTCCTGCCTAGGCCCTCTGGCCGGACTTGAAAAACAACGCAAACAATACAAAGCTGCTGTAGATGCACTTGCCAACCAGAATCGCACTAGACTGATATTAGTGACGCGTGCGCAACAATCCACCTTACGTGAAGTTGCCCGCACCCATGAAGAGTTGGCCGACATCGGCATAAAACAACAACATCTAGTCATCAACGGGATTCTGCCAAAATCCGAAGCCAAAACCGATGCGTTAGCTGCTGCTATCTGCCAACGTGAGCAAGCGTCCCTTGATGCTATTCCTGAAGCATTAAAGATGCTGCCACAAGATCAGATAGCCCTAAAACCATTCGACTTAGTCGGTATAGATGCGTTGCGTCACCTATTTGCAAACGCCCCTCAACCTACACAAGCTGCCAAAGATTTACCAATTGAATTTAGCAAACCTACTTTATCCGAACTGGTAAATGGTATTGCAAACGATGGTCATGGCTTAGTGATGCTCATGGGCAAAGGTGGAGTCGGCAAAACCACCATTGCCGCAGCCATCGCGGTTGAATTGGCGCACAGAGGGCTGCCTGTGCACCTCACCACATCCGATCCTGCCGCACATTTGACCGAAACACTGAACACCGGGCTGGATAATTTAACAGTCAGCCGAATTGATCCACATGCAGAAACTGAGCGCTATCGTCAACACGTACTGGATACTAAGGGTGCAAAATTGGATGCTCAAGGCCGCGCCTTGCTGGAAGAAGACTTGCGGTCACCTTGCACTGAAGAAATCGCCGTATTTCAGGCATTCTCAAGAATCATTCGTGAAGCAGGCAGAAAGTTTGTTGTCATGGATACCGCGCCAACCGGGCACACTTTATTGTTGCTGGATGCGACTGGCGCCTATCATCGCGAGGTAACGCGTCAGATGGGTAACACCACTCTGCATTTCACAACACCGATGATGCAACTGCAAGATACCCAGCAAACCAAAGTGCTGATTGTTACCCTCGCAGAAAAAACCCCTGTTTTGGAAGCTGCAAACCTTCAGACAGACTTGCGCCGCGCCGGCATTGAGCCTTGGGCATGGGTAATTAACAATAGTGTCGCAGCCACCGCCACCAGTTCACCATTGCTGCATCAAAGAGCAATCAATGAGCTACATGAGATCAATACAATTGCGAATCAACATGCAAAAAGATATGCCGTCGTACCATTATTGAAGAACGAGCCAGTTGGAGTTAATCGCCTCTTGGAACTGGCAAGCAATTCCGCTTTAAATTAAAGCCATCTCAAGATGGTCTAATTTATACACTAAGAAAGATTTAAATGGGGTGGCTGATGGGGCTCGAACCCACGACAACTGGAATCACAATCCAGGGCTCTACCAGCTGAGCTACAGCCACCATAGAGACTTACATTTGGCCTGCCCGACAGGAATCGAACCTGTAACCCCCAGCTTAGAAGGCTGGTGCTCTATCCGATTGAGCTACGGGCAGATTTGTCGGTAAGGAAAGATGGTCGGCGTGGAGAGATTCGAACTCCCGACATCCTGCTCCCAAAGCAGGCGCGCTACCAGACTACGCTACACGCCGAAGAGGCAGCAATATAGCGCAAAGCAGCCTTTAGGTCAATTCTAATATGCTAAAATAGCGAAGTTTTTTTAATCGAGCATAAAAAATTAGTATGACGGCACAAATAATCAACGGAAAAGCCATCGCAGACAACCTGCTGCAGGACATCAAAACCCGCGTTGAAACACGCATCAAGTCCGGCAAGCGCGCGCCTTGTCTGGCCGTGATTCTGGTAGGCGCGGACCCTGCATCTGCCATTTATGTGCGAAACAAGCGACTGGCGTGTGAAAAAGTCGGCATCCGCTCGATTGCGCACGACCTGCCTGTCGAGACGACCGAGACAGAATTGTTGCAGCTGATAGACACGCTGAATGCAGACTCAGGCATTGACGGCATTCTGGTGCAGTCGCCTTTGCCCAAGCACATCAACGAAGAGCATCTGGTGGAACGCATCAGCGCAAACAAAGATGTGGACGGCTTTCATCCCTATAACATCGGTCGATTAGCGGTGCGCCAGCCCACTCTACGCTCCTGCACCCCGTATGGCGTGATTAAGATGCTCAAAACTACCGGCATCGAGCTGATGGGCATGGATGCCGTCGTGGTTGGCGTTTCCAACCATGTTGGCCGCCCCATGGCGCTGGAATTGCTGTTGGCAGGCTGTACAGTCACCAGTTGTCACCGCCACACCCGAGATTTGGCTGACAAAATCCGCCATGCAGACTTAATCGTTGCAGCGGCTGGTAAACCCGGTCTGATACAAGGCGACTGGATCAAGCCCGGCGCCATCGTGGTGGATATCGGCATCAACCGTTTACCAGATGGGAAAATCACTGGTGATGTCGAATTCGATGTTGCAAAAGAGCGCGCTGACTACATCACGCCCGTGCCTGGTGGTGTTGGCCCCATGACAGTAGCCACCCTGATGGAAAATACCCTGTTGGCTTTGGAATTAAGCGAAACAAAATAGCCATTGCAATCTAAAGCCAATGGGCGTATGCTCGGTACGATTTTGCATCGCACTTTTTGTAGTTTTTATCAAGAAATTTACATTTTTTAATTATTAAGTAGTCGTATGCCAGAAACCGTCAACAAAACCTTTACTCCTTATGTGGTCAAGCCCGATGAGGAGTACATGAACAGCAACCAGCTCAACCATTTCCGCAAAATCCTGAACGACTGGAAAGCCGAACTCAGCCAGGACATCGACCGCACCGTGCACACCATGCAGGATGAAGTCACCATGTTCGCGGACCCAAACGACCGCGCCAGCCAGGAATCTGACATGGCGCTTGAGCTGCGCAACCGTGACCGCGAACGCAAGCTGATTAAAAAAATCGATGAGACCTTGCGCAACATCGACAACGATGAGTATGGCTATTGCGAGAGCTGCGGCGTAGAGATTGGCCTGAAACGCCTAGAAGCCCGCCCAACCGCCACGCTTTGCATCGACTGCAAAACGCTGGATGAGATGCGTGAAAGGCAAGTCGCAAAATAATTCGTAACTTGCTTCCGACGTAGACTACCCTTTTAGGTTACGTCGAAGCCAAAAACAGAAGCGGTCCATTGAGGCCGCTTTTTTATTACACGCGCGTATTCATTATTAAAATCACCACCCTGCAAGCAAATCAGGGCGCGCCTTTCAGAGCATCGACACCCATAATGAAAAAACGCCTCGATTGTGGCGTTTTTATTATTGCAAAGTAAGATTACTCGTCAGCTTCCGCCGGCGCTTTTTCTTCTTTGGCAGGTGGGTCAATCAAAGCTTTCATGCTCAGACGCACTTTACCTTTGTCGTCCATTTCCACCACTTTCACACGCACGACATCGCCTTCCTTCACGTAGTCACTCACTGCCTTGACACGCTCATGGGCGATTTGAGAGATGTGTACCAAACCATCCTTGCCCGGCAGCAAGGAAACCACTGCGCCGAAATCGAGCAGTTTCACCACTGGACCTTCGTACACTTGACCGATTTCCACTTCCGCCGTGATCTCTTCGATGCGGCGTTTCGCCTCAGCACCGGCTTCTGCGCTGGTACATGCGATCTTCACAGTGCCATCATCGTCAATATCAATCGTTGTATTGGTTTCTTTGGTCAGCGCCTGAATCACAGCACCACCCTTGCCAATCACATCGCGGATCTTGTCCGGATTGATCTTCATGGTGATGATGCGTGGTGCAAACTCGGACATCTCGGTATTGGCATTTGCCATGGCCTGTTTCATCAAACCCAGGATATGCGTACGGCCTTCTTTAGCCTGCGCCAAAGCGGCCTGCATGATCTGTGCGGTAATGCCGGTGATCTTGATATCCATTTGCAACGCGGTCACGCCGTTATCGGTACCCGCCACTTTAAAGTCCATGTCACCCAAGTGGTCTTCGTCACCCAGAATGTCGGTCAGCACAGCAACGCGGTTGCCTTCCTTGATCAAGCCCATGGCGACACCAGCCACATGCGCTTTCATCGGCACGCCGGCATCCATCAGCGCCAGGCAGCCGCCACATACGGAAGCCATCGAGCTGGAACCATTGGACTCAGTGATCTCGGATACCACGCGAACGGTGTAGTCGAACTCTTCCTTGCTAGGCAAAGCAGCCAGCAAACCACGTTTAGCCAAGTTACCGTGACCAACTTCGCGGCGTTTTGGTGTACCAACACGGCCAGTCTCACCAGTCGCATACGGTGGCATGTTGTAGTGCAACATGAAGCGCTCGTTGTATTCACCTTGCAACGCATCGATGATTTGCTCGTCTTTGCCAGTACCCAGTGTAGCCACCACCAAGGCTTGTGTTTCACCGCGTGTAAACAGGGCAGAGCCGTGTGTACGAGGCAATACGCCGGTACGGATGGTGATTGGACGCACAGTACGTGTATCACGGCCATCGATACGTGGCTCGCCATTCAGGATCTGGCTACGTACGGTTTTCGCTTCCAGTTTGAAGAACTCGTCTTTGATCTTGTTCGCTTCCAGCGTGGAAGTCTCTTCAGTGATCAACTCGGCCATCACGCGGCTTCTGATTTCATCCAACTTGGCGGAACGTTCGCCTTTGGATTTGATTTTGAATGCTGCAGCCACATCAGCCTCAGCCAATTGCGCGACTTTCTCAATCAATGCGGTATCTGGCTCTGGTGGAGTCCAGTCCCAAGCGTCTTTACCTGCTTCAGCGGCAAACTCATTGATTAGTGCCACTACTTTTTTGATCTCTTCATGGCCGAATACCACGGAACCCAGCATCACCTCTTCGGAGAGTTCTTTCGCTTCAGATTCCACCATCATCACTGCACCTTCAGTCGCAGCAACTACCAAGTCCAACTCGGTTTCTTCCAGCTGGCTTGCTGTTGGATTCAACACGTACTCACCATTGATATAGCCCACGCGTGCCGCGCCCAATGGGCCATAGAATGGGATACCGGAAATCGCCAATGCGGCGGATGCGCCGATGATTGAAGGGATGTCCGCATCAATCTCAGGGTCGGATGACATCACAGTCGCCACTACCTGTACTTCGTTATAGAAAGCTTCAGGGAAAAGCGGACGCAGCGGACGGTCAATCAATCGAGAGGTTAAAGTTTCCTTCTCGCTAGGACGGCCTTCACGCTTAAAGAAACCACCCGGAATCTTGCCGGCGGCATAGGTTTTTTCTTGATAATCAACGGTCAGCGGGAAAAAGTCCTGACCTTCTTTTACTTCTGTTTTACCGGTCACAGCCACCAATACCACGGTGTCGCCATAACTCACCATCACAGCGCCATCGGCCTGACGGGCGATTTCACCCGTTTCCAATGTCAGTGTATGTGCACCATACTGCATGCTTTTCTTTGTAATATTAAACATAGTTTTTTCTCTCTTTCTCAATTGGCTGCAACTCACTACCCAGTTACAACCCACAATAAAAAAAGCCGACGCAATATGCTATCGGCTTTTTACTCCATTACAAAAGCGGATTGATAATGACCACTTTTATAAAGTTATTTACGCAGGCCCAAACGCTCGATCAGCGTTTGATAACGGCTTACGTCTTTACGTTTCAAATAGTCCAGCAAACGGCGGCGCTGGCTAACCATTGCCAACAAGCCACGACGTGAGTGATTGTCTTTTTTGTTGGTTTTGAAATGTTCTGTCAGATATGTGATGCGATGTGTCAACAATGCCACTTGTACTTCTGGGCTGCCTGTGTCTTTTGGTGCGCGTTGAAACTCTGCAACGATTTTTGCTGAATCTTGTGCTGTAATAGCCATCTTTTTTCCTTTAGTTAGCGTCAATGCAAGCGCAGTCAGAAACCATTTCAAACCGCAAACGCATTCGATTTACAATGAGCTGCGCATTCTAGCACAATATATTCACAACACAAAGATTATTCTTTGTTTTTATTGGTTTTTTCAGTGGATTTTTATAACACAAGTAACCGTTTTGGCGCGATTTTCCCATTGCTCAAGCGATACCCCAAGCCGAGGAATCTGCCGTTCGCATCATATAGCCGCAAATCACCAGACGGTATTTTTCCAGGCACCCACACCGCCTGTCCCTGCAGCAGATAATATGCCGCATCCATATCCAGTGTCACTTTAGCTAAATCGGCAATCGCAGAATCTACCGGGAGCAGACACGCATCGCGCGCCGCTAAATCCATAGCCTCCAGCGCTTCGATAGTCACTGTTTGCGCTAAAGAATATCCGGCTGTGGTGGTACGCCGAAGACCCGCCAAGTGCGCTCCGCATCCAAGTGTATTGCCGATATCCTCCGCCAACGTGCGTATGTATGTTCCTTTGCTGCAAGTGACTTGGATTTGCGCCACATCACTATCGAACATCAATCGCTCAATCGCATAAATCTTGACCTGACGCGGCTTTCGCTCAATTTCCTGCCCGGCTCTCGCATATTCGTACATCGGCTTCCCATCCACCTTGAGTGCAGAATGCATCGGTGGAATCTGGCTGATTTCACCCAGGTACTGCTGGCATGCTGCATCAAACTGCTCAGGGGAGACATTGACTGATTTCACAGCAACGACATCGCCTTCAGCATCGGCGGTAGTCGTTGTAATGCCCAATTTGAGTGTTGCGATGTAAGTCTTGTCAGCGTCCGTCAACACTTGTGCGAACTTGGTCGCCTCACCCAGACAGATTGGCAACAGGCCAGTCGCAAGCGGATCCAGTGTGCCGGTATGCCCTGCTTTGGCGGCCTGATAAAGCCATTTGATTTTCTGTAACGCTTGATTGGATGAATAGCCCAGCGGCTTGTCCAATAACAACACGCCGTTGATTGGCCGTTTTGCGCGTTTGGCTTGCACGAGATTACTCGTCTTCAAAAGTAGTCAGAAAACCTTGCCGTCTTAAGAGTGCAGTGTTTTTGGGCGCGAACGACTGCTGATAGTAATTGGAAATCTTTTGACGGAATGGCAGTTTCTCGCGCGGCTCATTGAAATCCAGCATGGTTTGTTCATACTGCGCCAACTGTTGCGCCAGCGTTTGTGTTTGATAACGGTTTTTGTGCACTATGGCAGATTTTGGCAGACGCGGTTTGACACGCATATCTACATTCGGTTTGCCAATGCATAAACCAAACAATGGAAACGTGTATGGCGGCAAGTCGAGCAAATCCACCAACTCCGGTGCAATCAATCGTAAACCGCCAACGGGGCAAACCCCATAGCCCAAGCTCTCGGCAACAGTAAGCGCATTTTGAGCGGCGAGTGAGGCATCTACTGTCATCGTAAGCACGGTATCCGGTGTACCGACTGCGGCGAAACTGCCGTCACATGCTTCGCTGGCTAGTTTTGCGCGATAAAGATCGGCCACAAACACTAGAAAAACGCTGCAAGTGCCAATTTGTGGATTGCGTGGCTGTAGCGTCACGATCTTTTCACGTAATTGCACATCGTCAATATGAATGATGCTGTAATGCTGCCCGTTCATCCACGAAGGCGCTTGTTGTGCACAAGCTAGAATCGCATCCAGCTCATTGTTTGGAATCACGACATTCGGCTCAAAATCGCGGTAAGTACGGTGATTCAGTATGGTGTCGATGACGGCGTTCATGACGATTCCAGCCTTATTCCTGTGGTGGTGCATCCTTCAAGGCTTGCGCAATCAGCGCATCCATCTTGGAGCCGTTATCGATGGATTGATCGTACGAGAAATGCAATTGGGGAATGGTGCGCAACATCATGCGGCGCGCCAGTTGGGTACGCAAAAAACCCGCTGACTTCTCCAGGCCTTTTTGCGTGGCATCGCTGTAATGATCGGTGACATAGAACACTTTGGCATGCGCCATGTCGCCCGTCACCTCCACATCGGTAATGGTTACAAGACCAATGCGTGGATCTTTTACTTCGAACTGCAACAAATCCGCCAATTCCCGGCGGATTTGCTCAGCAATGCGGTTACTTCTGGAAAACTCTTTTGCCATTAAAGCGTACGCGCCACTTCGACAACTTCATAAATTTCCAGCAGATCGCCCACTTCCAGATCGTTGAAGTTTTTAAGTGACAGACCACACTCGAAATTGGACTTGACCTCTTTCACGTCGTCTTTGAAGCGCTTCAAGGAATCCAGCTCGCCCGTATGAATAATCACATTGTCACGCAACACGCGTACTTTGGAATTGCGTTTGACCATGCCATCCTGCACATAACAGCCTGCCACGGTACCCACTTTGCTGATACGGAAGACTTCCCGTATTTCCACGGTACCGATCATTTGCTCTTTCTGTTCTGGCGCCAGCATGCCGCTCAAAGCCGCTTTCACTTCATCCACAGCTTCGTAAATGATGTTGTAATAACGTACATCCACGTCATTGGTTTCTATCAACTTACGTGCGCCGGCATCGGCACGCACATTAAAGCCAATCAACACGGCTTTGGAAGCTATCGCCAAGTTCACGTCAGATTCACTGATAGCACCTACGCCTGTGTGAATCACGTTCACTTTGACTTCGCTGGTAGACAGTTTCTGCAAAGAAGCGGACAAAGCTTCATAAGAGCCTTGTACGTCGGACTTGATGATCAGACCCAAGGTTTGTACTTCGCCTTCCGCCATTTGTTCAAACATGTTCTCAAGTTTGGCGGCTTGCTGTTTGGCCAGTTTCACATCACGGAACTTGCCTTGGCGGAACAATGCGATTTCACGCGCTTTGCGCTCATCGTTCAGCACGATCACTTCTTCACCTGCGTTCGGCACTTCAGCAAGACCCAGCACTTCTACAGGAATAGAAGGGCCGGCTTCTTTAACCTCTTTACCGTTCTCATCCAGCATGGCGCGCACACGGCCATAAGTGGTACCTGCCAGCAGCATATCGCCACGGCTCAACACACCGGATTGCAC
>JAKOWL010000120.1 GCA_029781535.1 Pseudomonadota bacterium | reverse complement strand
CACGAACCAGCTGATTATTTCAATTGCCGCCGGCATCCGAATAAACGACCTGAGCCGCTGGCTTGGCGGCTATAAAGTGCTCATCCGCGCCATGCCCAACACGCCCGCCCAAATTCAAGCGGGCATTACCGGATTGTACGCGATGCAAGGCGTCTCATCCGTGCAGATAAAAGCCGCAGATGGCGTGCTTACTGCAGCAGGCACCACTGTTTGGGTGCAAGACGAAACCCTGCTGGATGCCATCACAGCCATTTCAGGCAGTGGCCCGGCATACGTGTTCTACTTTATCGAAGCCCTGCAGGAAGCCGCTATCGCCTTGGGACTGACTGCAGAAGCCGCAAAACAGCTCAGCATTGCCACCTTCAAGGGTGCTAGTCTGTTGGCTAGCAGTGTAGATACACCAGTGGAAACATTGCGCGCTCAAGTCACGTCTAAAGGGGGCACCACAGAACAAGGCATTTTGAGTCTAGAAAAAGATCAAATAAAACAAGCCATCGCAATGGCTGCACGCAAAGCTTGCGATCGGGCAAAAACACTAGGCGATGAATTAGGGAGTGCATCCTAATGTTAACCTCAGCAATGAGCTTTTTACTAAGCACGGTATTCAACCTGCTATGCTTCATGTTTCTGTTGCGCTTCGTGATGCAATATCTCAAATGCTCGTTTGCTAACCAGATCGGGCAGATTGTCATCGCACTCACGGATTTTGCCGTGAAACCGGCTAGAAGATTTATCCCTGCCTGGAAAAGATGGGATATTGCCACTCTGGTTTTGGCATTCATCTCGCAACTTGTCCTGCAGTGGCTATTGTTGTTATTGCATGGTCCCACGCTCGGCTTAGCAGGCAACACCGCATGGGTCGTGATACTGGGTTCCAGTGTTTTGGGCGTCGTGCGCAACCTGGTGGATATTTTCTTTTATGCGATTTTGCTGCAGGCCATTTTAAGCTGGGTCAACCCTTACCACCCTATCGGCACTGCACTTAACCCACTTACCCAGCCTTTGCTCAACCCGATCAGACGAATCCTGCCAGCAACGAATGGCATCGATTTCTCACCGTTAGTAGCATTGATACTTTTGCAAATGATCAATGTCTCTGTGGTATCCGTGCTGACATATCAATTGAGTACCATGCTGTGATCAAATTTTTGTGGCATTCATGCGTCGTAATGTATTAGAGTGCATAAACAACAATTTTCAAAATTGCTTAGACCACCCATGCATCAACAAACCATCACCAGCGAACTGAACGCCAAAATGGAAGAATACCAGGCCTTACGGGCCGGGCTAATCAATACCATTGAAAACTATCGCAGCTGGCTAAGCAGAAGCGACCAGTCCGATGCGGTAAAAGAGCTTCGTCTATTCGATATCCTGCAAACGCTGCAACACGATCAACTTGTCGTCGCATTCCTGGCCGAATTCTCCCGCGGGAAAACCGAGACCATCAACGCGCTGTTCTTCTCGGATTTCAATCAGCGCCTGCTGCCTAGCGAGGCAGGCAGGACCACGATGTGTCCGACCGAGATCTTTTGGGATGCGCATGAAGAACCTTGCATCAAATTACTACCCATCGAAACCAGGCTCACAGAAAACTCTCTGACTTATTTAAAAACCACGCCAAAAGCTTGGCAAAAATTCCGGCTGGATATCAATTCATCGGAACAGATGGTGGCAACACTCAGGAAATTGATCGAGCAAAAAACCGTTTCACAGCATGAAGCCGAATCACTAGGATTATGGAATCCAGAAGATGTCGGCATGGGAAAGGAACTGCAGACGACGGGTAAGGTCACCATTCCTTTTTGGCGGCATGCCATCATTAACTACCCACACCCCATGCTCAAAAATGGGCTGGTGATTTTGGATACCCCGGGACTCAATACATTGGGAGCAGAGCCGGAGCTTACCCTCAATATCATCCCCAGTGCCCATGCAGTGATATTCCTCACGGCCGCTGACTCAGGGATAACCAAATCAGACCTGAAAATCTGGAATGAGTATGTCAAAGGCCGGACCAAATTCAAACTGGTCGCATTGAACAAGGTCGATATCCTGTGGGATGAGCTTAAACCTGCACAACAAATCAAAAATGAAATAGACCGTCAGATAAACATTGCCTCCCACCAGCTTGGCATCTCGCCGGACAGCGTTTTTGCCATCTCTGCACAAAAGGCACTTATCGCAAAAATCAAGAAAGACCCGGCACTACTGGAGAGCAGCGGCATCAATCAACTCGAGCATGTCCTGGGTGAAAAAATCATTCTGGCCAAACAGGAAATCTTAGGCCGTACAGCAGCAAGCGAGTGCGGGGAAATGATCAAATTGTCACGCAAGGTACTCCAGTTGCGCTTGCAAGATCTACGCACCCAAATCCTCGAGCTGAATACCTTGCGCGGACTCAACATCGACAACTCCAAACATATCCTGGCGCAAGTCGTAGCCGAAAGAAAGCGCTATGAAGCCTCTATCCCGACTTTCAACCAGGCCAAGGACAAGATCTCCCAGATTGGCAACAAGTTGTTGCGGCATCTTAGCCTCGCATACCTGGACTCCTCGATCTCACAAAGTCGTGAAACCATGGAAGACAGCTGGACCACCGTGGGGCTGAACCAGAGCATGCGAACATTGATGAGGCAAGCCAACGAACTTGCCAGCCATATCGGCAAGGAAAGCGCGACTATCAAAAAACTTGCAGACAATATATATGAAGTATTCCAGACTCGACATGGTTTTAGCGTGTTCTCCCCCCCTGCCTTAAATATGAATACGTTTTTAAGCAACATGCAGGCGTTGGAAAAAATCACGGATGACTTCTGCAAGGATCCAATTAACCTGCTTACTGAAAAACATTTTCTGATTCGTAAATTCTTTCTGGGACTAGGCACACAATCACAACGGATATTCGAACAGGCTGAAAAAGACTGTAAGCAATGGCTGGAAGATGTCATAGGCATACTGCAGGAGCAAATCGAAATTCACCGGAAGAATCTGGAAGAACGTACTGCGAACCTGATGAAGGCGAAAGCGGACGCAGAAGCACTAAACGCCAAACTCGCAGAGATAGAGGAACGATACGCAGCCGTATCTAAAGAGGCGCAGGCTTTAGATCAAATGTTGCTATTTATCGTCAGGACACTCAAACCGGCAGCAAAAGCGATGCAGGCAGAAAAATTGCAAATGACAGAGTTCGGTAAAAACATGAAACTGCCGGATGCGCCATTTTTAAGCATCATGCCTAGCGCCGAGGCTGCCAGCAGCCTCTAATCTCGAAGCTACATCCAGACAATATCGAACTCTTCTTGTGAATATTGACTATCGGCCTGCACGGTAACCGGTTTATTGATAAAGTCCGACAGGTTGGCAAGGCTTTGCGACTCTTCATCCAACAATAGACTAGCAACTGCAGGCGACGCAATGACCTTGAATTCTTTTGCGTTAAACTGCCTGGACTCCCTTGTTAGCCCGCGCATGATCTCATAAGCCACCGTCTGTGCCGTTTTATACTCCCCCCTGCCCTGGCATGCCTTGCATGGCTCACACAGCAAATGCGCCAGGCTTTCACGCGTACGCTTGCGGGTCATCTCCACCAAACCCAATGCACTGAATTCGTTAATACTGGTGCGTGCACGGTCTTTGGCTACCGCCTTTTTCAATTCTTCGAGTACGGTTTCACGTTGTGCATCTTCATCCATGTCGATAAAGTCGATGATAATAATGCCGCCGAGATTTCTCAATCTAAGCTGACGCGCGATACATTGTGCAGCCTCGAGATTGGTCTTGAAGATAGTATCCGATAGGTTCTTGCCGCTGACAAAACTGCCTGTATTCACATCCACCGTCGTCAGTGCTTCCGTCTGATCGAAAATCAGGTAACCACCGGATTTCAATTCAACCTTGCGTGAAAGTGCATATTCAATCTCTTTTTCGACATCGTAAAAATCGAAAAGAGCACGTTCGCCGGTATAGTGATACAAAGGCTTGACCGCTTTCGACACATATAGCTCGGCAAATTCTTTCATACGCTCATAAGTTTCCCGGGAGTCCACGCGAATACTCACGGTATCATCATTCACCACATCACGCAGAATCCGTCTCGGTAGACTCAGATCATAAAAAACGAGGGAACGTTCACTTGCACGGTGACTATCCTCCTGGATCTTGGCCCATACCTTATGCAGATACTCCACATCAGCCAGCAACTCTTTGTCCGTCGCCGTCTCGCTCATCGTACGGATGATATATCCGCCCTGTCCACCTTCGCCTACCAGGCCTATCAGGCGCTGGCGCAGCTGTTCGCGTTCGGTCTCATCTTCGATACGCTGCGAAACGCCAATATGCCGCTCATACGGCAGATACACCAGAAAACGCCCGGCAATACTGATTTCCGTGGTCAGGCGAGCACCTTTGGTACCGATTGGCTCCTTGATCACCTGTACGATGATAGACTGACCTTCCTGCAACACCTCCTGAATCGGTCTTTCCTTGACATCATCACCTTCCTGGACACGGCATGCGCGAATATCGGCAGCATGCAGGAAGGCTGCGCGCTGCAAACCGATTTCCACGAAGGCTGACTGCATGCCAGGCAGCACCCGCACGATTGTGCCGCGATAAATATTACCGATGATACCTAGCGAGGAGGCGCGCTCAATAAGCAACTCCTGCGCGATACCTTGTTCCATGATTGCCACCCGCGTTTCCTGCGGGGTAACATTAATTAAGATTTCCTGTCCCATTTTGGTAGTTCATTTCATTCAAAATCTGATTGCGCTTGCATTAGCAATTGCGCAGTTTCGTATAACGGCAGTCCCATCACTCCTGTATAACTACCGGACAGATGCTGGACCCAAGCGCCTGCATGTCCTTGAATACCATAGCTGCCGGCCTTGTCACGATGTTCACCCGTTGCGATATATGAGGCTATCATAGCATCGCTCAACTCACAAAAGGTTACTTGTGTGGTATTCACGGCACTGAGTACCTGTTTAGGCGTAGCCACCGCAATGGCCGTATGCACCTCATGCGTACAGCCTGAAAATGCCTTCAGCATCTCTGTCGCGTCATCATCGTCTTCCGGCTTACCGAATATCCGCCCCGCAAGTGCCACCGTCGTATCGGCCGCCAGCACAGGCACCCGCATGTTGGCCTGCAAGGCAGCGACTGCTTTGGCCTTTGCAATAGCCAGACGCAGTACATAATCTTTGGGCAATTCATCAGGCAGCACCGATTCATCCACATCGGCCGGTTGCACAATGCATTCGACGCCGAGTTGACTGAGGAGTTGCAAACGGCGTGGACTTTGCGAGGCGAGTATAATGCGTTTCATCATCGCCAACATGATAAGGGATTTATAGGATGGAGTGGTCATCGCTGCTTAAAATTACCATTGCGCTGTTTGCTATCGTCAACCCCATCGGCAGCCTACCGATATTCATCAGCGCAACGGAAGGCTGGAGCAAACAGCAACGCACAAAAACTGCGCGCACCGTTGCCATTACCGTATTCACCGTGCTGATGACTGCCGCTCTGATAGGTAACGGCATATTGGAGTTCTTCGGCATCACCATCCCATCGTTCCAGGTCGGTGGCGGCATCCTGCTGATGCTG
Organism: Pseudomonadota bacterium; assembly: GCA_029781535.1. Classification (GTDB taxonomy): domain Bacteria; phylum Pseudomonadota; class Gammaproteobacteria; order Burkholderiales; family Methylophilaceae; genus Methylophilus. The sequence continues at coordinate 8,891 of JAKOWL010000120.1, read as the reverse complement.
ATCGCCATCAGCATGATGCATGGCAAACAAAGCGGCACAAGACAAACACCGGAAGAAGCGCAAACCATGGCCGAACGGCAAGTGATTGCCGTCGTACCGCTCAGCATCCCCTTGCTGGCTGGCCCGGGAGCCATATCCAGCATCATCATGAGTGCGCAGCAGCACTCTACTTTCTGGGGGCATGCGTCTCTGGCTATCCCGGCACTCATCGTCGCCATCATCATCTGGCTGGTATTGCAGCTTGCAGATGCTATCACCAAACAGCTTGGCACCATCGGCATCAACATCGTCACACGTCTGATGGGACTGATACTGGCAGCGATGGCAGTGGAATTTATCGCTCACGGCCTGACCGGTTTGTTTCCACAACTGGGTGCGGTAAAATAGCACCTTCAGATAGAAACCATCCTTATGAAGAGAATCCCTTGGAAACCCAATGTCACTGTTGCTGCGATCATCGAGCAGAACGGCAAGTTCCTGCTGGTAGAGGAAGAAACTAACCGTGGCCCCCGCTTCAATCAGCCTGCAGGTCATCTGGAAGATGGCGAGACACTGACCGAAGCGGTAATACGCGAAGTCATGGAAGAGTCCGCCTATGAATTCATTCCCGAAAGCCTGCTGGGAATCTATCACTGGAAGCACGAGCACAACGACACCACCTATCTGCGTTTCGCCTTCATTGGCAAAGCCGGCACACACTATCCCCAGCAAAGGTTGGATGAAGGTATTTTGCGCGTCGTCTGGATGACTGCAGATGAGATTCGTGCCAAAGAAACTGTGACCCGCAGCCCGCAAGTGCTAATGTGCGTGGAAGATTATCTCGCCGGCAAGCGCTTCCCATTGGAGGCCTTGACCCATCTCGATACCAATGGAGTCAGATTATGAAAAAACGAGTTGTCGTCGGCATGTCTGGCGGCGTGGACTCATCGGTTGCCGCCATGCTGCTGAAACAGCAAGGCTACGAGGTCGTCGGCCTGTTCATGAAGAACTGGGAAGACGATGACGATGATGAATACTGCTCCAGCAAGCAGGACCTGATCGATGCCGTCAGCGTTGCCGACAAGCTGGACATCGAGATCGAAGCGGTCAATTTCAGCAAAGAATACAAAGACCGCGTGTTCGCCAACTTCCTGGAAGAATATCAGGCTGGCCGCACCCCCAATCCGGACATCCTGTGCAACGCCGAAATCAAGTTCAAGGCGTTTTTGGATCACGCAATGGGCATGGGTGCGGACTTGATTGCTACCGGCCACTACGCCCAGGTGCGCGAGAATCCGGTCAACCCTGGCGAGTTCCAGCTGCTGAAAGCGGATGATGGCAGTAAGGACCAAAGCTACTTCCTGTATCGCCTCAATCAGGCACAGCTCTCCAAGACATTGTTTCCATTAGGGAAATACCTGAAGCGCGAAGTACGCGAGCTGGCACGTGAGATTGGTTTATCCAATGCGGAAAAGAAAGACTCCACCGGCATCTGCTTCATTGGTGAGCGCCCGTTCCAGGAGTTCCTGCAGCGCTATCTGCCGAAGAAGCCCGGCGAGATCAAGACGCCAGAAGGCAAGGTCGTCGGCCAGCATGACGGCCTGATGTATTACACACTCGGTCAGCGCCAAGGCTTGAAGATAGGCGGCAGCCGCGACAGCAACGGTGAACCGTGGTTCGTAGCAAGCAAAGATATGGCCAGGAACGAGCTGATTGTCGTACAAGGCCACGACCATCCATTGCTACTCAATGACGGGCTGAAAGCAAGACAACTTCATTGGATCAGCGGACAAGACCCGAAAACCAACTGGGTGTATTCCGCCAAGACGCGCTACCGTCAGCCGGATGCCCCATGCGAGATAGATGCGGTCAATCAGGATGAAGTCACTATCCAGTTCGGACAGAAGCAATGGGCCATCACGCCTGGTCAATCGGCAGTGGTGTACGAAAGCAATGTCTGCTTAGGCGGCGGGATTATTACCGCCGCAATATAATCAATATCCAAAGGTCTGGCGGGATCATCACATCTGCCATTTGAATCCAGAACCCTCTGGACTTTCATTAGGAAGAGATATGCCCTGCAAGCCCATCTGCAAGCGGCTTCCGCCGCTCTTAATGAAACGCGTACGTACGCGAAGAGGGAGCTTAAGCTAGACTGGCGCCGTTTCCTTGAAGCTCGGGCGCTTGGTAAGGATGCTGTAATGTTTGGCCAGATTGGTGTATTTGTCCTGCCAGTGCATATCCTTCAGGCGAAGATCAACGTAGCCTAACGCACAGCCCAAGGCAATGTCCGCCAGGCTGAACGTCTCATCGACACACCATTTTTTCTTGGTAATGTCACGATCCATCAGTTCCAGACCGGCAATGACTTTGCCAAGCTGCCTCTCGATAGTCGTTTTGGATTGCTGCTCTTCCGGTTTTCGCTGCTCCAGCACCACCGCAACGGCGGCATCACAGACGCCATCGGCCAGCGCCTGCCAGCGCAACACGTCGATACGGAAGTTGTTTTCCGCCGGAATCAACCTGGCAACCGGTGCACGATGATCCAGATATTCGCAGATCACCGGCGAATCATACAGGCTATCCCCATCATCCAGCACCAGCACAGGAATCTTGCCCAGCGGGTTGTATTGTTTGACCGGGCAATTCGGGTCGCTCAGCACGACTTCCAGCATCTCCAGCTCGATGTGTTTTTCCATCGCCACGATACGCACTTTACGGGCGTAAGGGCTATTAGGGGTATATAAAAGTTTCATCCTCGGCCAACCATTGTTATATGTTTAAGTGCATTATAATGTAATTCTTATGACGACAACGCCCCTATTCATTCAAAATTATCCGTCGGATTCACAGGCCTTTCGCGACCTAGTCAACCAGCAGGTAGCGGCTGCGCTGACGGAAGACATCGGCACCGGCGATTTGACCGCTTCCCTGCTGCCTGCTGCACAGCAGGCACGTGCAACTATCGTCACGCGTGAGGACGCCACCCTGTGTGGCACAGCTTGGGCAGAGGCGTGCTTCAAGCAGCTAGACCCCGCTATCAGCATCTCCTGGCATGCCAAAGAAGGCCAGCGTGTAAATGCCAACCAAATCTTATGTGAGATTTCCGGCAGTACACGCGCCATCTTGTCGGCCGAACGGTGCGCACTCAACTTCCTGCAGACGCTGTCGTCCGTCGCCACGCAAACACGCCGTTATGTAGAAGCCGTCTCCGGCACACAAGCGCAGATTCTGGATACGCGCAAGACCATTCCCGGCCTGCGCCTGGCGGAAAAATATGCCGTCACGGTCGGGGGCGGAATGAACCAGCGGCTGGCGCTTTACGATGGCATCCTCATCAAGGAAAACCATATCGCGTCTGCCGGAGGGATAAAAGCCGCCCTGGAAGCCGCATCCAGACTGGCTTACGGCGCAGGCAAAGAAATATCTGTCCAGATAGAGGTGGAAACCTTGGGCGAATTGAAGCAAGCGTTGTCGGCAGGCTCCACCAGTATCCTGCTCGACGATTTCAGCCTGGAAGACATGCGCGAGGCAGTCAGAATCACCCAGAAACGCGCACTGCTGGAAGCGTCCGGCGGAGTGGATTTGAACACGGTGCGCAGCATCGCCGAGACCGGGGTCGACCGTATCTCCATCGGCAGTTTGACCAAGCACATCCGGGCCATTGATTTATCACTGCGTATCACATAGCATACAGTCAACACTTACAGGATATTTATGAGCAAAGTATCTGGCGTTGCCACCAAAACAAACAGCAGGCTGCAACTGGGCGATGTGCTGCGCATGCTGGTGAATGACGGCAGGCTGGATAAGACGGTTGCCGAGAAGCTCTACAAGGACCGCAAGCTGGACAGTTCCAATCTCCACCCCCTGGTCGTGATTGGCGAACAAAAGTGGAAAGACTTATACCCGCCGCACAAGACCTTGAATGTGGAGTTTCTCACCGAATGGATGGCTAAGCATGCTGGTATCGAGTATTACCAGATCGACCCGCTCAAGCTGGATTTCACCTCTGCCGCTCAAATCGTTTCCAAGGCCTACGCGCAACGGCTGAAGATCATGCCGATCGCCATCAAGAACAACGAAGCGACCGTAGCCACCGCAGAACCGTTCCAGACCGACTGGATCCCGGACCTGGAACGCGTACTGGGCATGAAGATCAAGCTGGTGATGGTCAACCCGCTGGAGCTCAGCCGCTACCTTCCAGAAGTCTACAATCTCGCAGCTTCCATCAGCCATGCGAACCAGTCCAAGGCCGGACAAATCCTCGGTGTACAGAATTTTGAACAGCTGATCGAGCTTGGCAAAGACAAGAATCTGGATGCCAACGAGCAGCATGTGGTCAACATCGTCGACTGGATACTGAAATACGCGTTCGAACAGCGTGCCAGCGACATTCATCTGGAACCGCGCCGCAACATTGGCCTGATGCGTTTCCGCATCGATGGCGTGCTGCATCAGGTATACCAACTGCCCAGCAACATCATGAACGCCATCACCAGCCGCATTAAGCTGCTGGGGCGCATGGACATGGTAGAGAAACGCCGTCCGCAGGATGGCCGCATCAAGACCGTGAACGCCGCTGACGGGACCGAAATCGAACTGCGCCTTTCGACGATGCCAACCGCATTCGGTGAAAAGCTGGTAATGCGTATCTTCACGCCTGAAATCATTGTGCAGGATTTTCAGCAACTCGGATTTTCCACCAAACAAGCCGCGCTATGGTCAGAGTGGACCAAACATCCCAATGGCATCATTCTCGTCACCGGTCCCACCGGCTCAGGCAAGACGACCACGCTGTATTCCACGCTGAAACGGCTGGCCACGCCGGAAGTCAATGTCAGCACGGTGGAAGACCCGATCGAGATGATTGAACCCGCATTCAACCAGATGCAGGTCACGCCCAACATCGGCCTGGGATTCGCTGAAGGCATTCGCACACTGATGCGGCAGGATCCAGACATCATCATGGTGGGCGAGATTCGCGACATCGAAACAGCGGAAATGGCGATTCAGGCGGCACTGACCGGACACTTGGTGCTCTCGACACTGCATACGAACGATGCGCCTTCGGCTGTCACTCGCCTGCTGGATCTGGGCGTACCCTCATACCTGATCCATTCTACTGTACTGGGCATCATGGCACAGCGCCTGTTACGGACACTCTGTCCATCATGCAAAGCACCGACACAACTCACAGACGACGAGTGGGCCTCGGTCACATACCCATTCAAAGCAGCAAAACCAACCACCGCAATGAAAGCGGTAGGCTGCCAGGAATGCCGCAATACCGGCTATCGTGGACGTACCGGCATCTACGAGATGCTGACAATCACGTCCAAGCTCCGCAAACTGATCACACCGGACACAGATTTGGCTGCACTGAAAAAACTGGCTTATCAAGAAGGCATGCAGCCCCTAATGCTCAACGGTGCGGAGAAAATCGCCGCCGGCTTGACTACCGTAGAGGAAGTGCTGAAGGTCGCCCCGCATCTGGACGAACATTAAGTATCCACCACATCCCTTGAAGCGCTATTGCTTTTGCATCAGCATTTATGGACTTTTATTAGGCAAAATCTTGACCAAACCGATTGAAACAGTTAAGGTTTAGGGTTTCGATTTAATTGCAATAAATCACGGATAAATCAAGGTTTTATGGACTCTGACGCGCATCACAACACCAACGCCACCACTCAGCCCATCACAGGCGCTGAGATCGTCATTCGCTGCCTGGAAGAAGAAAAAGTCAAATTCGTATTTGGCTATCCCGGCGGCGCGGTGCTGCATATCTATGATGCCATCTATAAGCAGAACCACTTCAAACACGTTCTGGTGCGCCATGAGCAGGCTGCAGTACATGCCGCCGATGCATTCTCCCGCGCCACGGGTCAGGTTGGCGTGGCCTTGGTCACCTCCGGCCCAGGTGCAACCAACGCAGTAACTGGCATTGCCACAGCCTATATGGATTCCATCCCGCTGGTTGTGATTAGCGGCCAGGTGCCCGTGCCGGCGATTGGCCTCGATGCCTTCCAGGAAGTCGACATGGTAGGCGTAACCCGCCCTTGCGTGAAACACAACTTCTTGGTGAAAGATGTCAAAGATATCGCCGTCACCATCAAGAAGGCGTTCCATATCGCACGCACTGGCAGGCCTGGCCCTGTTGTGGTCGACATCCCTAAGGACATCACTGCACATCTGGCTGAGTTCCATTACCCAAAAACGGTAGAGATGCGTTCTTACAATCCCGTGGTCAAAGGGCATAGCGGACAAATCAAGAAAGCCGTTAAGCTCCTGCTGGAAGCCAAACGCCCGATGATTTACACCGGCGGCGGTGTGGTATTGGGTGATGCAGCCGATGCGCTGACCAAGTTGGTCAAGGCGCTGCAGATGCCCATCACCAACACCCTGATGGGCTTGGGCGGATATCCTTCCACAGACAAACAGTTCGTCGGCATGCTTGGCATGCATGGCACTTACGAAGCCAACATGGCCATGCAGGAGTGTGACGTATTGCTTGCCGTTGGCGCGCGTTTTGACGACCGCGTGATTGGTAATCCCAAACATTTCTTCAGCAACCCGCGTACGATCATTCATGTGGACATCGACCCTTCATCCATCTCAAAACGTGTGAAGGTAGATGTGCCTATCGTAGGTGATGTGAAATCCGTATTGGCGGAAATGAATGAGCTGGTTACCGCAGAGGCCGCAAAGCCAAGTGCCGCGCTGAAATCCTGGTGGGAACAAATCGAGTCATGGCGTGGTAAAAAATGTTTGAGCTACAAAACCAATGACCTCATCAAGCCTCAGTACGTCATCGAGAAATTGTGGGAAGTGACCAAAGGCGACGCTTATGTCACATCTGACGTGGGCCAACACCAGATGTGGGCTGCACAATACTACAAATTCGACAAGCCGCGCCGCTGGATCAACTCTGGCGGCTTAGGGACGATGGGGGTTGGATTGCCGTACGCAATGGGTTGCCAGTTCGCAGACCCGAAAGCACAAGTGGCCTGCATTACCGGCGAAGGCAGTATCCAGATGAATATCCAGGAGCTTTCGACCTGTAAGCAATACCACCTGCCAATTAAGGTGATCCTGCTGAACAACCGTTACCTGGGCATGGTACGTCAATGGCAAGAGTTCTTTTACGAGAACCGTTATTCCGAATCCTACATGGACAGCCTGCCGGATTTCGTGAAACTAGCTGAATCTTATGGCCATGTCGGCATGCGCATTGAAAACCCGAATGATGTGGAAGGCGCATTAAAAGAAGCTTTTGATATGAAAGATCGCTTTGTATTCATGGACTTTGTGACAGACCAGAAAGAGAACGTATTCCCGATGGTGGAAAACGGCAAAGGCTTGTCCGAAATGATTCTGGCGGAGGATCTGTAATGCGTCATATCATTTCATTGCTGATGGAAAATGAAGCCGGTGCATTGTCCCGTGTCGCCGGCCTGTTCTCCGCACGCGGCTACAATATTGAATCATTGACGGTAGCGCCTACCGAAGACGCCACCCTATCGCGCATGACCATCGTGACTTCTGGCTCGGATGAGGTCATCGAGCAAATCATCAAACAGCTGAACAAGCTGGTCGATGTGGTAAAAGTGCTGGACTTGAATGACGGCAAGCATATTGAACGCGAGCTGATGCTGGTAAAGGTAAAAGCCACAGCGCAGTTCAAAGACGAAATGAAGCGTATGTGTGATATCTTCCGCGGCCGTATCATCGATGTAGCAGACAATCATTACACCATCGAACTGACCGGCTCATGCAGTAAGCTGGATGCCTTCCTGGAAGCGATTGACCGCTCTGCCATCCTGGAAACGGTTCGCACTGGCGCTTCCGGAATCGGTCGCGGTGACCGTATCCTGAAAGTATAATTTTTTAGATAGTTAGACCCAACAAAGAACCCCAACTTAGGAATCAAAACTTAGGAACCCAAACATGAAAGTGTATTACGATAAAGACGCTGATTTAAGCATCATCAAAGGCAAAAAAGTGACCATCGTTGGTTACGGCTCACAAGGTCACGCACACGCTGCCAACCTGAGAGACTCCGGCGCAAACGTGACTATCGGCTTGCGTAAAGGCGGCAGCTCCTGGGCTAAGGCTGAGGGCGCTGGTCATAAAACCATGGAAATCGCTGATGCTGTCAAAGAAGCCGATGTCGTAATGGTACTGTTGCCAGACGAAACCATGGCTTCCATTTTCAATGCAGACATTGCACCTAACCTGAAAAAAGGTGCCGCTTTGGCTTTTGCACATGGCTTCAATATCCATTACAACCAAATCATACCTCGTGAAGATTTGGACGTGATCATGATCGCCCCTAAAGGCCCAGGTCATACCGTGCGCTCCGAATACCTGAAAGGCGGCGGCGTGCCGTCATTGATCGCGATTTATCAAAACAAATCCGGCAAAGCAAAAGAGATCGCGCTTTCCTACGCAGCTGCTAACGGCGGCACCAAAGGCGGCGTGATCGAAACCACTTTCCGTGAAGAGACTGAAACCGACCTGTTCGGCGAACAAGCTGTATTGTGCGGCGGCGCTGTTGAATTGGTAAAAGCCGGCTTTGAAACATTGACAGAAGCTGGTTATGCCCCGGAAATGGCCTACTTCGAATGCCTGCATGAACTGAAACTGATTGTTGACCTGATGTACGAAGGTGGCATTGCCAACATGAACTACTCCATCTCCAACAATGCGGAATATGGTGAGTACGTGACTGGCCCACGCGTTATCGCAGACCAAGCCCGTGCAGCCATGAAGGAATGTCTGAACAACATCCAGAACGGCGAGTATGCCAAACGCTTCATCCTGGAAGGCCGTACCAACTATCCTGAAATGACCGCACGCCGTCGCCTGACTGCAGCACACCCGATTGAGCAAGTGGGTGGCCAGTTGCG
>JAKOWL010000096.1 GCA_029781535.1 Pseudomonadota bacterium | reverse complement strand
CACAGCAGAACACCGCGTTGGTGGAAGAGGCTGCTGCTGCTGCGGAAAGCCTGATGGAACAAGCCGACGAGCTGATGAATGCGGTGAGTGTGTTCCAGCTGGAAGGTGAATCTACCCACAAGGAACGTCGTTCCTCCAATAGCCCGATGCGCAAACCGTCTGTGGCCAGCAAGCCACAGGTTCAGGCAAATCCAAAAGAGGAAAAGGCTGCCCTGAAGACCGGTACCGATGACGGCGAGTGGGAGGAGTTTTGATTTCCGATTGTAAATGCTCGAATAAACAGGTTTTTCTGTACGTCGAAACCAAATTGAATTGTTCAAGAAAAGTTATTTTTAACCGATAGATGATATGTAGGTTCGACTACTTTAAAAGTTGATAGGAGCTCATTGTGGATTACTTTTTGAAAACGATATATGCAATTTTCACGACCTGCTCACTGCATGCTGTTTTGGTCATGCTGACGCTGAAGGTTTTTGCCAAGTTGTAAGTGAATTCAGATAAAAGAGTTGTTGTGTTTTAGGAATTTAGCTGCATGTTTTGACCATCCTTGGCCTGCAGTTAAAGCGAATCGTGTGTAGTGATTTTAGATACCAGGAGAACAAAATGGCAGTGATTGATAGAGTATTGATTGGTGAAGGCCTAGTGATTGAAGACCGTCCTGACGGATCTGGCCTTGATTTGAAGAACGTAGCCCATATCGACTTGGTGATGGGGCCTCGTGGCAGTGCTGCGGAGGATGCTTTCTGCCGCACGTTGACTGACCAGAAACAAGGTGTGAATGGCTTGCTGGCGATTGCAGCGCCGAACATGATGGTGAAACCAAACACCGTGATGTTCAACAAGGTGACGATTAAAGATGGCCGCCAGGCCGTACAGATGTTTGGCCCGGCACAGCGCGGTGTGGCGATGGCCGTGATGGATTGCGTTGCGGATGGCACGATTCCGGTAGAAGAAGCGGATGATGTGTTTATCTGTGTGGGTGTGTTTATCGATCATAAGGCGGATATCGACGAGCGCATCCAGGACTGGAACTACAGAGCTACCAAAATAGCCATCAAGAATGCAGTGAACCGCGAGCCAAAAGCAGCGGAAGTACTGAAACATTACAAAGAGGCCGCACATCCTTTTGCGGCAAAAACAGCTGAGACTAAAAACCGTCGTGCAGAAGACAAAGCCGTAGAACTCGCGATTGAACAGATGAAGGAACGCAGCAAGCACATGCAACGTGCAACGGTGTAATAGCACCTTTAATGCCTAGAGTGGTTGGTTTTGTCTTGTTATGGTGAAAGTGTTTGATGTTAAAAGAAAAAAATCAGGAAGAGCGGGAGTTTGAGTTTACGCCTCTGGATTTTTCCAGAGTGCGTAAATTGATTTACCAGCGTGCCGGCATTTCGCTTTCCGAGGCAAAAACCGATATGGTCTACAGCCGCATTGGCAGAAGACTGCGTACGATAGGCCTGGATTCGTTCAAAGCGTATCTGGATTATCTGGAAGGGGAAGACAATCCAGCAGAGTGGGAGGCTTTTACTAACGCGCTTACCACGAATCTGACTTCTTTCTTTCGTGAAGAGCATCATTTCCCGATTTTGGCTGAGCATCTACAGCAGCTCAAAAAACCTATTCGGATATGGTGTTCCGCTGCATCAACTGGCGAAGAGCCTTATAGCATAGCGATGACAGCGTGCGAGGCATTCAACACGCTGAAACCACCTGTCGAGATCATTGCTACGGATATTGATACCAATGTATTGGCGACTGCAGCGCGTGGTGTTTATCCTCTTGACCGGATTGCCAAGCTGTCGATTGAACGCAAGAAACGCTTTTTCCTGAAGGGCTCGGGCAAAAGCGAAGGTTCGGTCAAAGTTCGTAAAGAGCTGCAGCAGCTTATCCAGTTCCAGCAATTGAATCTGTTGGATGACAAGTATCCATTAAGCGAGCCGTTTGATGCGATTTTCTGCCGTAACGTCATGATTTATTTCGATAAGCCTACACAAACGAAGATTCTGGAAAAGTTCGTGCCACTGATGAAGCCGCATGCGTTGCTGTTTGCAGGGCATTCCGAGAACTTTCTTTACGTGTCGCATGCATTAAGGTTGCGCGGGAAAACGGTTTATGAGTTGGCGGATGCTGAGGGAAGCTCTGCACAACTAAGAATGGCCGCAAGTATGTTCAAGAAAGTAGGCTATGGTTAATTTTGTACATGAAGAGATTGCTACCACGCTCTACTATGACAGAACGTTTGATTGCGAAGCGGCAAAGATATCACCTGGGGAATATTACTTCACAAGTAAGGATATGGTGATTGTCACCGTGCTCGGTTCATGCGTCTCGGCATGTATACGTGACAAAGTTTCCGGCATCGGCGGTATGAATCATTTCATGCTTCCAGACGGAGGCAAGGCAGACAAAGACAGCCCTGTATCCGAATCTATGCGCTATGGCACCTATGCGATGGAGGTGCTGATCAACCAATTGCTGAAAAATGGCGCCAAGCGGGAAAACCTGGAGGCCAAGATTTTTGGCGGTGGCAACGTATTGAGAAGTTTTACCACCATGAATGTGGGTGACCGCAATGCGGATTTCGTACGTAATTACCTGAAAGAGGAACGTATCAAGGTGACAGGTGAAGACTTGAACGATATATACCCGCGCAAAGTGTATTTCTTTCCCAGGACCGGCCGTGTATTGGTGAAGAAACTCAAACAGCTGAACAATTACACCTTGATGAAACGCGAAGACGCTTACGCCAACAAGCTCAAAACGAACGATGTTGGCGGCGAGGTGGATCTGTTTTGATAGAGGCGGACAATAAAAATGAAAATTAAGGTTTTGGTAGTAGACGATTCTGCTTTGATTAGAAGCCTGCTGACTGAGATCATCAACAGTCAGCCGGATATGCAAGTGGTAGGCGTTGCGCCTGATCCAATCGTTGCGCGTGATCTGATCAAACAGCTCAATCCTGATGTGCTGACACTTGATGTGGAAATGCCCAAGATGGATGGATTGGATTTTCTCGAACGATTGATGCGTTTGCGACCGATGCCCGTCGTCATGGTATCCACATTGACTGAGCGAGGCTCTGAAATTACCTTGCGCGCGCTGGAGCTGGGGGCGACAGATTTCGTGACTAAACCCAAAATGGCGATCAGTGATGGTATGCGGGAATACACCGAGCTGATCACAGATAAGATACGCGCTGCTTCACATGCCCGAATAAGCTCGCTGCATCGTATACAAAAGGCCAATCAGGATAAACCGGCTCCCATTGCCTTGCGCAATCCTTTGATCAGCAGCGAAAAGCTGATCATCATAGGCGCCTCGACAGGCGGCACCGAAGCCATCAAGACGTTCTTGACCAAGATGCCATCTGATTGCCCGGGGATTCTGATTACGCAGCACATGCCCGCAGGTTTTACCCGATCGTTTGCCAATCGTTTGAATTCGCTGTGCCAGATTTCAGTAAAAGAAGCCATAGACGGGGAACGTGTTTTGCCTGGGCATGCATATATCGCTCCTGGAGACCAGCATTTGCTGCTAGCCAGGAGCGGGGCGAACTATGTTACCCAGCTGAGTGATGCAGCACCGGTAAGCCGCCATAAGCCATCTGTTGATGTCCTGTTTGAGTCTGCTGCAGTTGCAGCCGGCAAAAACGCGATAGGTGTCATCATGACAGGCATGGGCAAGGATGGTGCAGAAGGGATGGCCAAGATGAAGGCAGCCGGGGCATACAATTTTGCGCAGGATGAGGCTAGCTGTGTCGTTTTTGGCATGCCAAAAGAAGCGATTGCACATGGCGGGGTGGACGAGACCCTGCCTTTGGAAGAATTGCCAAGGCAAGTGTTGAACCATTTGACGGAGAGCGGTACACGTGCATTACGCGTCTGATTTTTTATCATTTAGCGAGTTTGTTATGGTCAAGTTTTTCCAGGATTGACCGATACCAAGGGTAAGGCAGGATTGCGTCGGTTCGCAAGCTGCCAAGGTGAATATTTAGTAGATTTAGTGATTTTTTTTATGGAGTAAGGTATGGCTGATCCAAATACCAAATTTTTAGTTGTCGATGACTTTTCAACCATGCGCAGAATCGTGCGCAACTTGTTGAAAGAACTCGGCTATACCAATGTGGAAGAGGCCGAAGATGGCGTGGATGGGCTCAATAAACTGAAGCAGGGCGGCTTTGACTTTGTGGTGTCTGACTGGAACATGCCCAATATGGATGGCTTGACCATGCTGCAAAACATTCGTGCCGACTCTGCATTGGCCACTATTCCTGTGCTGATGGTAACTGCGGAAGCTAAAAAGGAAAACATTATTGCTGCCGCGCAGGCAGGCGCCAGCGGCTATGTGGTAAAACCATTCACAGCGGCGACTCTTGATGAAAAGCTTTCAAAGATCTTTGAAAAGCTTGGAAAGTAAGTGATGGATATGAAGAATATACTCCCCGAAGGCTCGGAGAACAGTAAAGCGCACTTGATGGGCATGCCTTCTGATGATGGAGAGATGTTGAGCCGTATTGGTCATATGACCCGAGGGTTGCACGAAAGCTTGCGCGCCCTGGGGCTTGATAAAATGATTGAACAGGCAGCGCAGGATATTCCCGATGCGCGTGACCGTCTGAATTATGTGGCCAGGATGACTGAGCAGGCGGCGGACCGTGTGTTGAATGCGACCGATATCGCGAACCCCTTGCAGGATGAGATTGCCAAGCAGGCCGCTGCGATGGAAGCCAAGTGGAATGAAATCCTAAAGGTTCCATCATTGAAGTCGGAATATAACGAAGTTGCCAATGAAACGTTAACATTCATTCGGCTGACACTCGAGAATAGCTCGGCGACCAAGGCGCAATTGTTGGAAATCATGATGGCGCAGGACTTTCAGGATTTGACAGGGCAGGTGATCAAGAAGATTACCCGATTGGCACAAGATCTGGAACAGCAGTTGGTGCAACTGTTAGTAGATTTCTCTCCATCCAGCATCAAGAAAGAACAGGACTCCTCTCTATTGAACGGGCCGCAGATCAAACCGGAAGAGAACGTCAATGTGGTGGCTAACCAAAGTCAGGTGGATGATCTGCTTGAGAGCCTGGGATTCTGACAACTATCTTGCCAGCGTTTAGTGATGGCCTTTTAAATGCGCTTTGGGTTAGTCGTACATCGCTAATCACAATAAAGCGCGTTTTTCCCTTTCTATTCCACGCATCTATTACCTTAAAGTTTCTTGATAATAAGGTCATTCGTAATATGAATGATGAAAGAAAGGTAACAAGATGGCACAAGAACCAGTAGTGGAAGTTTCGGCAGAAGCTCCTAAAAACTCCAAAAAGAAACTGATCATTATTCTTGCAGCAGTTCTGTTGCTTGCCGGTGGCGGTGGTGCAGCATGGTATTTCATGCATAAGGGCTCGGGCCATGATGCTAAGAAAGAGGCTGAAAAAGAAGAGGCAGCACACGTAGAGCCAGCCTTTGTGAAGCTTGAGACATTCACCGTGAATCTGAATCCTGAAGATGGCGAGAAATATCTGCAAGTGGACATCACGCTGAGCGCTTCCGGCAAGGAAGAGGCAGCATCTATAGAAGAGCACATGCCTTTAGTGCGTAACCGTGTATTGATGGTGCTGACCAGCAAGATGGCTAGCGAGATTTCATCTATGGAAGGTAAAAAAGCCCTTAGTAAGGAAATCGCCGCACAAGTCAATCAGCCTTTTTCTGCTGGCGCCAAACCGCAAAAGGTTTCTGACGTATTTTTTACTTCCTTTGTCATTCAGTAACTGACCTGATTACTGGGTTTATTGAATCATGACCGACAGTTTTTTATCTCAAGACGAAGTTGACGCCCTGTTGCGCGGCGTCAATGGCGAACAAGAAGAGGCAAAGCCGGCTGCAGAAGATGCCTCCGCAGTACGGGGTTATGACCTGGCGACCCAGGAGCGTATCGTACGTGGGCGCATGCCGACATTGGAGATTATCAATGAACGGTTTGCCCGTCTGTTGCGTATTGGTCTGTTCAATTTCCTCAGGCGTACCATCGAAGTATCTGTCGGGCCGGTACGTGTTTCCAAATACAGCGACTTTATTCGTAACCTGGTCGTTCCTACCAATCTGAATCTGGTGCATATGAAGCCCTTGCGCGGCACAGGGTTGATCGTGTTCGATCCGTCGCTGGCTTTTCTGATGGTCGACAACATGTTTGGCGGTGACGGGCGGTTTCATACACGTATCGAAGGCCGGGAGTTCACCCAGACTGAGTTGCGTATTATCCGCCGTGCTTTAGATATCGTTTTTGAGAATTATGCCAAGTCCTGGGGGCCAGTTTACCCCGTAGAGTTCGAATATATCCGTTCCGAAATGAATACACAGTTCGCAAACATCGCGACACCTAACGAAGTCGTTGTGGCGATTACATTTACGATAGAGCTTGGTACCGAGTCGGGCGAAATGCATTTCTGTTTCCCATACTCGATGCTAGAGCCTATCAAAGACATGCTTACATCAAGCCTGCAAGGCGAAGTGTTAGGTGTAGATAAGCGCTGGGTGCGTTTGATGACACAGCAAATCCAGGCAGCAGAAGTAGAGATGGTGGCTGATTTAGCTACGACGAGTATGCGTTTGAGCGAAGTGCTGAATATGAAAGTTGGCGATGTTATTCCACTCAATATTTCTGAAGAAGTTGAAGCAAAAGTAGACAACATTCCGGTGATGCTATGCAAATACGGCGTTTTTAACGGCCAGTATGCTTTACGTGTGCAAAAACTGTTGAGATCCAATTCGACTGAATATATCAAAGGAGAGCCATATGGCGACTAAACCAGAACAAGCCGAGGAAACATCGGCAGAGGCCGATTGGGGCGCTGCAATGGCAGAACAGCAGGCTGCAACTGGCCAAGAAAATGCAGAAGCCGATTGGGGCGCTGCAATGGCAGAACAACAAGGGTCTGATGCTTCGGCCTTGCAGACTAAATCTGCACAGACGCAAGTCTTTGCAGAATTCTCGAGCCAGAACAAATTAAACGATAGTCAGAACGACATCGATTTCATCCTGGATATTCCTGTACAACTGACTGTGGAGCTTGGCCGTACCAAGATTGCCATCAAGAGCTTGCTGCAGCTGGCACAAGGCTCGGTTGTGGAGCTTGATGGTCTTGCCGGCGAGCCGATGGATGTATTGGTGAATGGCTGCTTGATCGCGCAAGGCGAGGTAGTGGTCGTGAACGACAAGTTTGGTATCCGCCTGACAGATATCATCACGCCAGCTGAACGTATCCGTAAAATCAACAAGTAAAGTGCGATTCATGAATAAACGTACTACAGTATTATTATCAGGTACTCTGGCTTTCCCGCTACAAGTGTGGGCGGCGAGCGCAGCGACAGGGGTATCGCCTACCGGCAGCATATTGAAGATGGTGCTTGGCCTTGTAGTAGTTCTGGCTGTGATGGCGTTTGTCAGCTGGGGTGTGAAACGTATGTTGCCCAGTGCCATGGGACAGCAGTCTGCGATACGTATTGTGGGCGGCGTGAGTGTCGGCTCCCGTGAACGTGTGGTGGTGCTAGAAGTCGCGGATCGCTGGATAGTCGTGGGTGTGGCACCTGGGCAAGTGAATGGGATTGCCAACTTGGAAGTCGGTGAAACCCAGTTGTCTGAGCAGCTTGCCAATCGCTCGACATCCAATCCTGACCAGACAACGCATCAAGTAGTACACCCATTGGTGCAACCGTTGGTGAAACCATTCTCCGAATGGCTGAAAAAGTCTTCAGAAGCCGCAACAACCAAGTTGGGTAGGAAGCCTGATGTTAAAGAATAATATGAAAAACATCTTATTGTATGCAGTGCTTGGCTTCATGCTGGGGATGCCGCTGGCATCACTCGCCGAAGGAATGCCGTTGATCAATACAACACCTTCGGCAGCTGGCGGGCAAAACTATACGCTCAGTCTGCAAACCTTGATTCTGCTGACTTCGCTGACTTTCTTGCCAGCCGCATTGTTGATGATGACAGGTTTCACACGCATCATTATCGTGCTTTCGTTATTGCGTCAGGCACTTGGCACCCAGTCAGCACCGCCTAATCAGGTGATGATAGGCTTGTCCTTGTTTCTTACCTTCTTTGTGATGAGCCCCGTGCTCGACAAAGTGTATACGGATGCCTATCAGCCGCTATCAGAAAATCGTATTACCATGCAGGAAGCGCTTGATAAAGGGTCTGTGCCGCTCAAGCAATTCATGCTGAAACAAACGCGTGAGAACGATCTGGCGCTATTCATCAAGATGGCTCAGGTAGAAAAGATCGATACTCCTGAGCAAGTGCCATTACGGGTGCTGGTGCCAGCTTTTATGACCAGCGAGCTGAAAACGGCTTTCCAGATTGGTTTCGCGATATTCATTCCCTTCCTGATCATTGATATGGTAGTAGCCAGTGTATTAATGGCGATGGGGATGATGATGGTGTCACCTTCGATTGTGTCCTTGCCATTCAAGCTGATGCTGTTTGTGCTGGTGGATGGATGGCAATTGATGATGGGATCGCTGGTACAAAGTTTTTATTGAGTGAAATAACGGAGAGAACAAATGACTCCTGAAGGTGTAATGACCCTGGGACGTGGCGCGATGGAAATCACGTTAATGGTAGCTGGTCCGCTGCTGCTTGTGGTGTTGGTTATCGGTTTACTGGTAAGCATCTTTCAAGCAGCTACACAAATCAACGAGGCAACTTTGTCGTTTATTCCCAAACTGGTAGGTGTCTTTGTAACATTGGTGATAGCTGGACCCTGGATGCTAACGACGATGGTGGACTATATGCGGCTGGTATTTACCAGCATCCCCACCATGGCCAATTGATGCACGGCCATTGTCATGATTTCTTTCAGCAGCGAGCTGCTTCAGACCTGGATTATCAGCTTGCTCTGGCCTTTGACCAGAGTGCTGGGGGTGATTGCCACAGCGCCCATCTTCAGTGATAGGGCCATCCCAAACCATATCAAGCTGGGGTTTGGTTTGGTGCTGACCTTGATCATTATTCCAACTTTACCGCCATTACCGCAGTTCGAGATATTTTCATTACAAGGTCTGCTGATGCTAGTGCAGCAGCTCGTGATTGGTTTGGCCATCGGGTTCAGCATGCGCTTGGTGTTTGCAGCGGTTGAAATAGCCGGGCTCCTGATCAGTATGGGCATGGGCCTGGGTTTTGCTACATTCTATGATCCGCATTCGCAAGGACAGAGCACTGCTATCAGCCAACTTTTGATGTTGCTGACCATGCTGATTTTCCTGAGCCTGGATGGTCATCTGATGGTGGTGAGCGCGTTGGTACAGAGCTTCGTCACTATGCCGGTCACCATGCAAGGTACTGGTATCAGCCCGTTGAAGATTGTCCAATGGGGAGAGATCATTTTCAGTCTCGGCCTGCTATTGGCTTTGCCTGCAGTGACTGCACTTCTTATCACAAACATGGCATTAGGTATCCTTACCAGGACTGCTCCCCAGTTGAACCTGTTCGGTATAGGGTTCCCAGTGACGCTTTCAATCGGCCTGATCGTGCTGGCGGTATCATTGCAAGGTATGCTGCAGCCACTACAACATCTTATCCAGGAAGGCATCAACCACATGCAGCAGGTGGCTGCAATCACTCCTTAAGACGGATGGTTCTGCTTCTTATTATTTGATAAAGTCAAACAGCGAGAGGCTGGTGGTAGTGACAAACGATTTCTGGGCAGCGCTCAGGATAGTTTGCTGTTGCGATATTTGTGATAAAGCCTCAGCGTAATCCAAATCCTGCAGTGCAGATGTGGCCTGAGCATATTGTAGTTCTTTGCTTGAGCCTACATCGTTGAGTGTGTCTATCTCGTTTAATCTTGAACCTACAGAAGATCTGACATTGGCGACATTGCTGATGGCGCTATCCATACTGCTGATGGCGGTTGCCATGCCAGCGGTTACTGCTGCAGCATTTGCTGCCGGATCGTTCAACAAAGTGATCAGATTGCTAAATGTGCTGAAAACGTCATTGCCATTAGCCTGAAAGACACTGTCTCCGGTTGCATTCACTACCATCTGGCGATTCGCATCCACTTGCAATGACTGCTGGTTGCTGTCGCCGTTGTATGTGGCCCCGGCGGCTGTTGTAGTGAAAGGCACTGTTTTATTTTTGAATCCCGCGTACAGGTAATTACCCGAAGCGTCCCGGGTGTTCGCCAGGCCTAGCAAGGTTTCCATAGAACTGGTCAATTGGGTTGCTACAGCGTTTCTTTGTTCGGTGGATAACGTCCCTGCAGCACCGACCATTGTGGTTCTGACGGTAACCAGTAACTCAGAAATGCTTGATAATGAGACATCCAGGTCACCGAGATGAGTTTCAGCGATCTTCCGATTTTCACCATATTGGGTATTCATGCTTTGCGCCTGAGATAATTCCAGTACACGTGATGCTGCCACGGGATCATCTGAAGGCACGAGAATGCGTTTGCCGGTGGCGATTTGCTGCTGCAGCTTGGATTGGCCCGATTGCAGGCTACTGATTTTGGAAATCGCGCTTTGATATATAGTGTTGGTACTGATACGCATACTTATCCTAATGACCTATTGTCAGCAGCAAATCAAACAAAGAGCTGGCAACTTGCATGAGTTTGCCTGCAGCCTGATAAGCTTGCTGGTAACGTAAAAGATTGGTGGCTTCCTCATCCAGGTTGACTCCGGACTCAGACTGTTGGGCCGTCGTGGCCTGTGTGAGTAAAGTGTCTTCGGCTGCCGCATTGATCTTGAGTTCGTTGGTTTTGTTGCCAACAAAGCTGACCAATTGTCCAAAGGCATTCTCGTAAGTGGCACTGCCGTTGTTCAGTGTGCCTGTAGTCTGCAGCGCAGCAAGTTGCAGGGCGTTACGGTTGTTCCCATTGCCGCCGGCAGCATCAGCTGCGGCTATTTTATTGATGTCTGAAATCGCCAGCGAAAGCTTGGTTGCTGCATTGCGTGTTGGTTCGACCAGGAAAGAGTCATCGGCCGACATGCTGCCGTTAAAGGTGAGTCCATCTAATGTTTGTGGCAGGCTGCCAAAGGTCTGAACGCTATTATCGCTCAAGCGGGTGATCGTATAGTTTGTGCCATCATACTTGAGCTGATAGTCGCTGCTGGTCAGGGCGCTGGTACTGCTGATGCTGACGTTCAACGTGGCGCTTCCGCTGTTGGCTGCGTCCCCGAATACATCCGGTGTTGGCACATTGAAGAAGTTGCCGCCGACGTTTCCATTGGCGTCGTAGCCCAAACTATGTTGTGCATTGAAGGTTTGTGTCAGCACGGTGGCGATTTGGCCAAGCTGATTCTGGATACTATCGAGCGAACCGGCCCTGAACTGCAGTAAGCCGCCAATCGACCCGCCTGCTAGCATATTGTCTGCCAGCGGTTTGACCGTGTTGCTGACATAGGCCACTTCGATGCGAGTGCTGTCAGTGGTCGACCTGACGGTGGTCAGGCCATACGATTTGCTGCCGATGACCAGCGGCAGCCCATTCCCGACGAACAGGTTGTAACTGCCGTCATCCTGAGCGTTCACTGTGGTTTTAACCAACTTGCTGATTTCAGTCACAAGCTGGTCGCGCTGATCCATCAGGTCATTGGGGACATTGTCTTTGTTGGCCCCTACGGCCTTGCTGATGACATCGTTCAACTGGGCGATCTTGCTGGCGTAACTCGTTACTTGTTCGGTGCTGGCAGAGAGCTCGCTGTTAAATGCATCCCGGATTTCATTCAGCCTGTCTCCCAGGCTCTGGAAACGGCCGACAAGAGAGGAGGCTGAGGATAATGCTGCCTGGCGCGTCGCTGCATCACCCGGATTAGAGGACAATGCCTGTATGCTGGTAAAGAATTTTTGTATCGAAGGTGAAAGTCCTGCAGCCGGATCAGCCAGCATATTGTCTATCTGGGACATATGCGCAGCGTATGTGCCGGTAGCGCTGCTGGTTGATTGAGCGGTATTCAGCTGCTGTGTCAGCAGATCACTATGAATGCGCCTGATGCTGGATACAGTCGTGCCTTGGCCAATATATCCAAAGCCGAAATCCTGTGCCAGTGCGGCAGATTGGACCACTTCCTGGCGGGAATAGCCCGGTGTCGACGCGTTAGCGATATTATGCCCGGTAACGCTGATTCCCACTTGGGCGGCAGCAAGGGCACTTTGACCAATGGTAAGAATATTAGATGCCATAATGAATAATTATTTTCCTCATAAGTTGCATGACGGCAAAAAATTAAAAAACTTTAGCGCTATTCATCCTGTCACTACTTTTTGTATGACGCCGGCTAACTTGGAGGCATAGTGAGGATCAGTTGCGTAGCCTGATTTTTGCATCGCCTGAGCATAGCTATGAATGTCATGCAGATTCTCGACCACTTGTTTATAACGAGGACTGCTGGTGATCAAGTTGGCAAAATCTTTGAACGAATCGGCATAACTATCGTACGCGCGGAATTTTTCGATTCTTTTCTGCTTGATGCCATGTACATATTCAGTTGTCGTAGCTTCAACGACTTTACCTTTCCAATCTGAAGTAGCCTTGATGCCAAACAGATTTCGGCTGGAAGTGCCATCAGGTGACATGATTTCGCGTTTACCCCAGCCGCTTTCCAGTGCGGCTTGTCCCAACATCAGATGCGCCGGTACGCCAGTCGCGCGGCTAGCCTCGGCAGCATGCTCCGACATGCGCTGGTGGAAATACTTACTGTCACCATTCAGCGGATGCACTTGGGATGAAGCGGGTTGGATGCCGTGGCCTGACTTAACTGGAGTGCTTTTTGAGATATCATGGCCAAAAATACTGTCTATCAGTGAACCTTTGCCAACAGTGTTGGTGTCCCCCGAGACAGCCTGTTCCATCGTGTTTGTGACGGCATGGCTGACTTTGCTGAGCTGTTTGGCCAGTACGTCAGCCAGGCCCAAGCCTTTGCTGCTCAGATTGGTGCTGAGCTGCTGGTCCAGCATCGATGTAAAGGTGCGGCTTTGTTCGTTGTCGAAAGGACTGTCCTGAGTGGTGGCATCCCGCATGCTCTTCAGCATCATGTTCATAAAGATAGCCTCGAACTGCTTGGCTACGTCTTTGATTGCTTCAGGCGAATTCTCTTTGGCAGCCTGTTTGAGGTTGTTCAGGCCATTGGCATCAATCGCCAGTTTCCCATTGATGTCTACGCCATTTGCCATGGTTAGATGATCTCCAGATCGGCATGTAACGCGCCGGCGGCTTTCATTGCCTGAAGGATCGCCAACAAGTCCTGAGGTGTGGTGCCTATGGCATTCAGTGCTTTCACCACATCAGAAAGTGATGCACCTGCTGGCAATGGGACGACTTTGCCAGGTTCCTTGTTGATGTCTATTTGCGAAACCTGGGTCGCAACGGTCTGTCCGCTTGAGAGCGGGCCTGGTTGGCTGATGACAGGTGCTGAACTGATGACAACGGATAGATTGCCATGCGAGATGGCACAACTGTCCAGTGTGACGGATTGGTTCATCACTACAGAGCCGGTACGTGCATTAAGAATGACTTTGGCTGTAGTTTGTGCAGGTGTCACGTTGATGGTTTCCAGCGAAGCCAGAAAGCCCACCCGGCTGTTGCTTGCCGGAGGTTTGACCTGAATCACCCGGCCATCCATCGCCATAGCAGTATTTTGACCGAAACGGCGGTTGATGGCATCTACTACCAGATTAGCCGTAGAGAAATCTGCTTCTTTTAATTCAAGCGTGACGGTATCAGCCGCTGTGATGTTATTGGGTACCGTGCGCTCAACAGTAGCGCCTGCTGAAACACGGCCTACGCTCAAGTGGTTGATTTGTGTCTGGCTGCCATTGGCAGATGCACCCACACCACCTACGACCAGACTCCCCTGGGCGATAGCATAGATTTGGCCATCAGCCCCTTTCAATGGGGTCATCAATAAAGTGCCACCACGCAGGCTTTTGGCGTTTCCCATGGAGGATACCGTGATGTCGAGTGTTTGTCCTGCTTGTGCAAAGGGAGGTAAGGCGCTGGTGACCATGACTGCCGCGACGTTTTTTAGCTGCAAGTTGGTGCCTGGGGGCAAGCTAACCCCCATTTGCTGCATCATGCTGATAATGCTTTGTACGGTAAATGGTGTTTGTGTCGTCTGGTCACCAGTCCCATCCAGGCCAACTACCAGGCCATAACCAATCAACTGGTTGCTGCGTACGCCTTGAATGGTGGCCAGGTCTTTGATGCGCTCTGCATGTGCCGGGCCGCCAATCACCATGGTCAAAAACAGCAGCAAGGCTGCAAATGCCCGCTGCTGCTGAAGCGTGAGTCTTAGAAGTTGTAAGGGAAATGATTTCATCATCGTATTTCTTATAACGGAGCAAAACTCAAGAAGAATCGGGCAAGGATAGACGCGATCTGTGCGCCATCAATCTTGCTGTTGGTACGGTATTCAATCCGGGCATCGGCCACTTTCGTCGAAGCCACGTTATTGCCAGTCGTGATAGTGTCAGGATTCACTACACCGGAAAAACGGACGAATTCGGTACCTTTGTCCAGCGAAATCTGTTTCTCGCCGCTGACAGCCAGGTTGCCATTTGAAAGCACTTCTATCACAGTGACAGTGATCGAGCCGCTAAAGACATTGCTGTTGTTGGCTGCGGCTTTGTCTTCGTTCTTGATGGAGGAATCAGCCGCAATACTGACGTCATGATTTAATAGTTTGATTGGCAAACCTGTCGGCATTTTCACGGAGGTGTCCACAGAGCCGGTTTTGCTGCCGGAACTTCCACCTGCCTTGGTGGCAGAAGTGTTTTCCATAATGTTGATGGTGAGAATGTCGCCAACCAGCCTTGCGCGCCTATCTTCGAACAACGGACGATAAGCAGACGCGTTGAAAATCGCACCGCTTCCCGCAGGGTTGGGCTTGATGGCAGCAGGTTTGGCAGTCATCGGAGTCTTAACCACTGTATCTGGCGTGATAGCACAGGCGCTTAACAGCGATAACGTGCTAACGACGAAAGCGCTAGCAAGCAAACTCTTGAATGATTTTATAGTCTTCAACATTATCTTTACCTATTGGTTTCTACTCAACTTATAGCTGGGCCAGTTTTTGCAGCATCTGGTCCGAGGTGGTGATAGCTTTGCTGTTGATCTCATAAGCGCGCTGGGTCTGGATCATGTTCACCAGCTCCTCCACCACGTTGACGTTAGATGTCTCCACATAACCCTGGGAGAGCAGGCCTGCGCCATTGGTCCCGGGGGTGTTGGTGTTTGGGTTGCCGGAAGCGGTTGTTTCTACGAACAGGTTCTCGCCTTTGGCCAACAAGCCGGCTGGATTGATAAAGGTAGCGAGCTGCAGGCTGCCTACCTGAGTGCTGCCAGTGCTGCCTGCCTGGGTAACTGAGACAACGCCATCGCGGCCAATCGTCATACTTGTGGCATTGGCTGGAATGGTGATGGTCGGTTGCACTGGAAATCCGCTCGAAGTCACTAACTGACCCTGGCTGTCCACTTGGAACGATCCATCACGCGTGTACGCGGTTGTCCCATCTGGCATCAGCACCTGAAAGAATCCTGCACCTTGTATGGCGACATCCTTGTCGTTGCTGGTCTGCTGTAAATTGCCTTGAGCAAAGTTGCGCTCTGTCGCCACGGGTCTTACACCAGTACCCAGCTGCAAACCTGTAGGCAGTTGCGTTTGCTGGGATGATTGTGCGCCTGGCTGGCGGAGGTTCTGGTATAGCAGGTCCTCAAAGACGGCGCGTGAGCGTTTGAAGCCGTTGGTGCTGACGTTGGCCAGGTTGTTGGCAATCACATCCATCTGGGTTTGCTGTGCGTCCAGACCGGTCTTTGAAATCCATAGTGAGCGAATCATGTTGAGTACCTCTCAAGTTTGGCTAGTGATAGCCGATATAGTCGTTAGGGTTCATCCTACCCCATAGCCTATCAACCTAAATTGAAGATCTGACTGGCTTTATTGGCGTTATTCTCAGCACTTTGCAGCAGCTTCATCTGTGTCTCGAACTGCCGTGCCAGACTGATCATGTTCACCATTGCATCTACGACATTGACGTTACTGCCTTCCAAAGCGCCGCTGGCGATAGTCACATTGGCATCCGCTTCGACTGGGCTGCCGTCTTTTGTACCAAACAGGCCATCAGATTTGCGAACCAGATTGCTTTCAGCAGGGTTGACCAGTTTCAGGCGCCCCAGGATATTGGATGGCCCTGGTGTTGTGCCATTGTTCACCGAGGAGATCGTGCCGTCTTTTGCGATGCTGATTTTTACATCGGGCGGGATGCTGATCGGGCCGCCATCTCCCATGATATTCATGCCGCTGGCGGTTTGCAGGACGCCATTTTCATTGATCTTCAGTGCGCCGTTGCGGGTATAGCCTTCCGATCCATCATCCCTTTGTACGACCAGCCAGCCTTTGTCCAATACGGCGACGTCCAGGTCCCTGCCGGTCGTTTGAATAGGCCCCGGCCTGAAATCCGCACCTGCTGTCGCATCTACGACGAAAGCACGTGTCGGGAGCCCCTCGCTGATGACGGGGACTGCCCTGAACGCGTCCACCTGCGCTCTGAAGCCGGTGGAGGTGGCATTGGCCAGGTTGTGGGAGTTGGTCGCCTGCTGCTCCAGGATATGTTTTGCGCCTGTCATGGCGGTATAAATCATGCGATCCATCAGATACTCCTTATAAACCTGTTCATTCTGGTTAGCTGTCCATCAGCCATTAACGCAAGTTCACCAGTGTCTGCAGCACCTGGTCCTGTGTCTTAATGGTTTGCGCATTGGCCTGGTAGACGCGCTGTGCCGTGATCATGTTGACTAATTCTGCAGTCAAGTCGACGTTGGAATCTTCAACAGCGGAGGACTGCAGTACGCCGAGACTACCCGTATTAGGTTCTGAGACTAGTGCCGGTCCGGAGCTGGAGCTTTCGCTCCATGAGTTACCGCCTAATTGTTGCAGGCCGTTCGGATTAGGAAAGCTGGCTAGCACAACCTGACCTAATACACTGGATTGACCGTTGGTGTAACGGCCGATGATTTTTCCGTCTTTACCGATATTGAATCCTGCCAGATGACCGGAAGCATAACCATCTTGGCTCAGGCTGTTAAGGCTAAATGCGGAGCCGAATTGTGTGGAGCCAGAATAATCCAAAGTAAGCGTTTGTGGTCCAGTCGCACCGGTGGTCGGTGTGAATGTAACCGTAGGTGTTGCAGGTGCAATCGTCGGGTTTGTACCTGTTCCGCTGAATGTCATAGTTGCAGTGGCTGCAGGCAATGCAGGAGTCGAGACATTGTCTACGGTCGTGAAAACACTCCATGCACCAGGGGCGGTTTTGACAAAAAAGTTCTGCAAGGTGTGTGCGTTGCCCAAGCTGTCATACACCGTCACTGCGGTGGAG
The DNA here is from genome assembly GCA_029781535.1 of Pseudomonadota bacterium. Classification (GTDB taxonomy): domain Bacteria; phylum Pseudomonadota; class Gammaproteobacteria; order Burkholderiales; family Methylophilaceae; genus Methylophilus. The sequence goes on along the minus strand of JAKOWL010000096.1, from coordinate 12,477 downwards.
TTATGGTAGGTCGTTGGATCTGTTGGGTCAAAAGAGGCTGCCGGTAATGCGGATTTTGTTGAATCCAGATTAAATAAGCCAGTGACTTGTGTGGTCGAAACTGGCGCCAGGTCGGCTGTGTTGATATTGATTTCTGCTGGAGCGCCTGTGGATAGCACACCGCTGGCGTTTGCCACATAACCTGTCAAACGCTTGTTGTCTGAGTTTACGATATAGCCTAGCTTATCCATTTGGAACTGGCCATTGCGTGTATAGGTAATGGCACCGTTATTGCTCATGCGGAAAAATCCGCCGCCATTGATGGCAAGGTCAAGCGAGTTGTTGGTGTTGGTGATGTTGCCTTGCGTAAATTGCTGCGCGACAGTGGCGACTTTTGTGCCGATACCGATCTGTGAAGCACCGGTGCCAGTAAGCGAATTGGCAAATACGTCTGCGAATTCGGCACGTGACTGTTTGAAGCCCACGGTGGATGAGTTGGATACGTTATTGCCAATGACTTCCAGATTTTTGGAAGCTGCGTTCAGACCACTTAATCCTTGTTGAAAACTCATGATGTTCTCCTGACTGAAATAGTTAAAGTTTGCTTAAATATTGAATGGGTTGATGTTTAGAAAATCTGTTTAAGGTCGGCTGTCGTCACGCTGCTGGCGTTGCTCAGGTTTAGTTTGACGCCATTAGTCCCAGTGCTGATGCTGTTGATCTGTTCCAGGCTCAGTGTATTGGCTGTGGCAGCGTTGCCACCGGATTTGGCGCTGACGCTGATGTTGTAATCGCCGCTTATTGCGCGCGTTCCATTGTCAGCATAACCATCCCAGCTCAGTGGGATAATGCCTTCATTCTGTTTGCCTAGCGCCAGTTGCCGGATCGGGTTGCCTGCCGCATCGCTAATGGTAATTTGCAGGCTATCTACGCTTGTCGGTAACTCGATTCCGAAATTACCGGTCGTACCGTTGAAATGGACGGTCGATCCGGCGACAAGCGCAGAATGCCCAATCAAGCTCGAGGCCTGCATGGACTGGCTGTTTTGAGCGCTGCTCATCATGCTTTCCAGCGTGGCATTCAGTTTGTCAATGCCGGTGACTGTAGATAACTGAGCCATCTGGCTAGTCACTTGTGCGTTGTCCATCGGATTCAGCGGATCCTGGTTCTTCATTTGCGTGACCAACAGAGTCATAAACCGGTCCTGTATATCCGACACGGAATTCTTTTTACTGGCTTTGCCGCCATTCACGCTATCTAACAGACTTTGTGAAACTTCGTTGCTGGTTGCTTGTAATGTCATGTCGCTTCCTTTAATTCAAAGTGCTTGGTTAGTTTTGGCCGATAGTGAGTGTTTTCAGCAACATGGTTTTTGCCGCATTCATGGTCTCAACGTTATTCTGGTATGCGCGTGAGGCAGAGATCATATTGACCATCTCTTCGGTGACGTTCACATTGGGTAAGGTCACGTAGCCTTTATCGTCCGCCAGAGGATGTTTCGGGTCATACACTACACGTGGCGGGGAGGTGTCCTCGACCACTTTTTGTACTTTCACTCCGCTGGCATCTGGCGAGTTGCTGGGAACGGCGCTAAATACCACCTGTTTGGCTTTGTATGGTTTGCCATTGGCGCTGGTAGCACTGTCAGCGTTGGCCAGATTGCTGGCCACAGTGTTCAGGCGCTGTGACTGTGCGCTCATCGCTGAGCCTGAGATATTGAATACATTAAATAAGGACATGGTATTCTCCTAATTATTGACCCTGTATGGCGCTCAGCATCTGTCTGATCTGGTGATTGATCATCGTCAGGCTTGCCTCATATCGGATCGCGTTGTCCGTGAACTGGTTGCGCTCTACGTCCATATCGACGGTATTGCCATCGACGCTGCCTTGCATGATGGGGCGAAACAGCGGCTCGCCCGGCCTGCCGCCAGGGTTGCTGGATGGTGTGCCATTCATATGTTGTTCATCGGTTCTTGTCGTGTTGAACGGTGCCGGTGCTGAGCCTGCCAATGCACTTTTCATCGCGGCCTTGAAATCGATGTCCCGCGCTTTGTAGTTAGGCGTGTCCGCATTGGCGATATTGGCGGCAATCAGCTCTTGTCGCTGTCCACGTATCCTTAATGCTTCCTGATGAAAACTCAGGGTAGAATCTAATTGGTTCAACACGATGATTCCTTTCACGTATTTTCTGTTGGCCTAAAGAAATAAAACCTTTTGCCGTTAATCTCATTGAAGGCAATTCTAGAACTAATAAATAAGCCTCAATCGTTGAAGTAAAGGGGTAAAACACGCCCTTTTTCTGGATTTGCTATGCCGTTTTTTCCGTAGAATGCATCTTGAATTATTAACTCTTGGATTAGACGGGATTCATATGCATCAAGCGAGAAAGGCGAGTCACCCTGACGTTGGTACGTTAGGCAAGCAATACGCAGGTGTCGTCCTGAAGGGTTTCTTATTTGTTTTGCTATGTAATGTTGGCTTTGTCCATGCGGCGCCGGACAATCAGCCGGCCAGACAGAATATGGCATTGGTGAAAAACAAAATCGAAGAGTTTCTGGTGGTGCAGACTGCCGGTTATCCCGGCAAAGTCACTGTTGCAGCTGGCGCTATAGATCCGAACATCAAGCTGGCGCAATGTGCTGAACCTGAAGTATTTTTGCCGCCGGGCAGCCGCGCCTGGGGCAAGACCACAGTAGGCGTGCGCTGCAATGCACCGAGTACGTGGACAATATATGTGCAATCCAGAGTAAACATCCGCGCCCAGTATCTGGTGGCGGCCTTGCCTCTGGCACAGGGCCATGTGATGACTGGCCAGGATGTGACAATGGAAGAGGGCGACCTGACACAACTGCCGCCCGGCGTATTTACGGATGTCTCGCAAATTGCCGGCAGGTTCGTGAGCATCTCCATGGCGGCCGGCAGTATCCTGCGTCAGGATATGCTAAAACAGGCGCCGGTGGTGCAGCAGGGGCAAACAATATTGCTTACTTCCAACGGCAAAGGGTTTAGCGTCTCAACAGAAGGCAAGGCCCTGAATAACGCCGGCGAGGGGCAAATCGTTCAGGTGAAGGTTGAAAGCGGCCAGGTGGTAAGCGGGATTGCCCGCCCAGGTGGTAAGGTGGAAGTAAGTTTCTAGGCAGTTTGGGTATTGGATAAATAATTGCGTGCAAACACTAAAGTTCACTTAAACTATGCCGATAAAGACTCATAAGTGTGCGAATATATGCACGGAAATATTGATGGGAAAAGGAAACAATCATGAAGATCAATGACCCGATTAAGAACTCGATGGGGTTGGAAACGGAAAGAATAGGCACTGGCAGCAGCAAGAAGGCCGAGAAATCTGTAGCAACTGCCAAGTCTAAAGAAAGTGTGACGCTCTCTCCTTTATCGGCGCAATTACAATCTTTGGAATCTACTGTTGCTTCTTCTGAAGCCTTTGATGCCGAGAAAGTGGAAGCCATCAAATCAGCAATCGCAAGCGGTCAATTCAAGGTAGATTCCGGCAAGGTTGCAGATGGTCTGATTTCCACAGTAAAAGACTTGTTAAGCACTCAAAAATCTTAACTTAAGGATTTGCCATGAACATATTCGCGCAATTCGAACACGATGCAAAGCTTGTAGAACAGCTTTTGTGGCTGCTCATGCGCGAACAGACCAGCCTGATCAATGCAGATATCGACGCTGTTGAAGACCTTCTGGACGAGAAAAGCAAACTCCTGCAGAACATCAGCACTTCGATACAGGCACGCTACGATACCTTGTCCAAGCTAGGCTTTGATGCCAATGAGAACGGCATGTCCGCCTGGGTAGAGAAACGCGGCACACCGGAGCAGGTGCAGTTCTGGAAGGATTTCCAGCAAACGTTGAGCCGTGCCAAAGAGATGAACCGTCTCAATGGTCAGCTCATCAACAAACATTTCAATGTCAATCAACAGGCTTTGAACATGCTGCAGGGCGGTGCCTCTGCTGGTGTTTATGGTGCAAACGGCCAAACGGCATTCGCAAAAAACATCTCACGCGCTACTGTTTCAGTTTAGTTTACCCCTATCAAACAAAAACCATCCTAACCAGCGTTCTACGATGCGCTGGAAGGCGCATGGATACTGGCTTTACAAGCTTATTTTCAGTCTCTGGTTTCATTGCATGCATCATCGGCCTGCAAGCCGCATCCAGCTTGCCTTGCGGGACAGGTGTTTTGATAATGAATGCGCGCGCATGTAGAGAGGCTATCCAGTTTTCGGGCTGTGAATTAGATACTTAGTATCACTCAGTGTAATGGCGTGGGGTTTATACGCTTTTGCCAGTACGCGTTTGTAGCTAGGCTGGGTTTCTGGGTGTGATTTCTATACCAGTGTCATTGCTTGCGTTTAGTCTGTCGTAAAGAATCATGATGGAGACGCGGCGGTCTTTTGCGCGCTCTTCCGGGGAGTCGTTCGTACTGATAGGCTGTGTAGAGCCAAACCCAAGTGCACTTAAGCGATTCTCTTCCACGCCCAGAGTGCTGAGCATTCTGACTACACTGCTGGCACGTACTGCGGAAAGCTCCCAGTTGGAATAAAACTGGGCACTATGGATAGGGGTGTTGTCCGTATGTCCTTCAACCTGTACGGCATGATCATCTTGCAGCAGTAAATTGGCGATCTGACTTAATACGCTATTCGCGCCCGGATTGAGGTCTGCGGAACCGGAGGCGAACAACAAATTATCATTGATATCGATACGTATCCCGCGATTGTTTTGTACCACACGGATTTTTTCATCTTTGACCAATGGCGATAAGCTGTTGGATAGATTGATGCCCAGCCTTGTCATGTTTTCGCGCTCTATTTGCAATTTCTGACTATGCAGTTGCGTCAGCGGCAGCGGCTTGACCAGTGATTCTCCTTTACTGGATGGCTTGCTGCCTAGGCTGTCAGGCTGCTTTGATACAACCATCGGTGTATTGGTAAAAGCACTGTTGATAGATTCCGAGAGTTTTTTGTATTTTTTCTGGTTTACCGAAGAGATGGCATACATCACGACAAAGAACGCAAACAACAGGGTGATGAAATCCGCATAGGATACCAGCCACCGCTCGGGGTTGTCGTGTTCCTCCAGTTCGCGTTTTCGTCTAATCATGGTCATCAGGCCGTATTGATTATCTCAAATAGGAATGCAGGCGTTCTTCGATGATTTTTGGGTGATCGCCTTTGGCCATCGATACCCAGGCATTCATCAGCATCTCACGCCGCATCAGTTCATGCTGGATATGCGACTTGAGTTTGTTGGCAATGGGCAGAAAAAGGAGGTTGGCCAGACCGACCCCATAGATCGTGGCTACAAAAGCGACAGCAATACCGCTGCCCAGCAATTCAGGATCAGACAGGTTCTCCATCACATGGATCAACCCTAAAACCGCGCCGAGGATGCCTATCGTCGGCGCATAGCCGCCAGCGGCATCCCATACCTTTGCGGCATTGCGCTGTTCCACTTCGTAAAAGTGCATGTCAATCGCGCAGACTTCACGGATCTTTTCTGGCGGTGTCGCATCGGATATCAACATCAGGCCTTTCCTGATGAATGGATCGGTTTCCCTGTTGATGAAGTTCTCCAGTGCCAGCATGCCTTCTTTGCGTGCCGTGGCAGCCCAGTAGATTGCGCGTTTCGCTAGTTCTTCCCGGTCATCGGCAGGTGGTCGGAGGATGAGTTTAGACATCAGGATGCCCTGAATAAAGCTCTTGGGTTTGGTTTGCAGCAATACTGCGCCCAGCGTGCCGAAAAAGACGATAAAGAAAGCGGCCGGCTGCAGGATGGAGCCGATGCGCCCGCCTTCGATTGCTTGCCCTAAAAGGATTCCTAATAGCGCAAGTACAATGCCACTTATACTACCCCAGTCCATGATTGTTCCTTAAGTGCTGCACGCAATCTGCCAATGGCCTGGCTATGCAACTGGCATACCCTGGATTCCGAGACGTTCATGACAGCCCCGATCTCTTTGAGGTTGAGCTCCTGCTCGTAATACAGGCCCATCAGCATCTTTTCCCGCTCCGGCAGGGAGTCGATTGCCTCTATAAGTGCTTCCCTGAAGTCGCCTTCCAGCAGGCCGCGTATCGGGTCTCCAGAGTCATCCTTGACAAAACGGTCGAGAAAATGCTCGTTACCGCTTTCGCCATCATGAAAGTCTTCGTAGTAGACGAGCTGGTGTCCGCCGCAGTCGTCGAGCATCTCATAATAGTCATCCAGTGATAAGTTCAAATGTCTTGCCACTTCGCTTTCGCTGGGTTGCCTTCCAAGTTTTTGCTCGAGAGCCGCTATCGCTGTTTCTACGTCGCGCATGTTCTTTCTTGCGCTTCGCGGCAGCCAATCAGCGCTGCGCAGCTCATCCAGCATGGCACCCCGTATGCGCTGTGCGGCATAAGTTTCGAATTGCGCGCCGTGCGAATCCTCATATTTGTTGACGGCATCCAGCAGTCCCATCATGCCGGCCTGAACAAGGTCGTCAACTTCGACACTAGGCGGAAGCTTGGCTTTCAATTGGTAAGCCAGCCGTTTGACCAGGCCTGCATGTTGGCGCAATTGCACGTCTTTTTGATCCATTTTTCCGTTCATCGTGTACATGGTATGTTCCTATATCAAGGATGCCAGCTCTGTTTCAACAATACGGTTTTGCTGATAGTCGATGCGCTGGGCTAAAGAGTTGATCGCGACGGATGCCTTGGCCATCGGGAAAGCGTCAGTCACCGCGCGTCCAAGTTTCATCGCCCGGTTCAAGTGTTCATCCGCCGGAACCGCACCATAGAACTCAAGGTTGATCAGCATGAAGCGGCGTGCGGCTTGCGAGATGTTGCGAAACACGGTGGCGGCTTGTACATCGCTGCAGGCGTCGACGACGATGCCAAAGTTCCTTCTTCCGTACTGGCTGCATACCTGTTTCATCAGCAGGTACGCCTGTTTGATAGACTCCGTGTCTTTCGTGAGCCGAATCAATATTTCACCTTCACTAAAAGCATGAAGTGGCAAGGCGTAGTCCTTGGTCAGCATCGTATCAATCAGGACGACCTCGTAATGCGCGGCCAGTTTGTTGAACACAGCATCCAGCGCACTTTCATGCTGGTCATCCAATGCTTCCAGGGAATTGTGTCTTGGTAGCAACCGTGCCGTGTAGAACCCCTGGCTGGTATGTTTGACAGCCTGCGACAGTGCAGACTTTCTGTACGCTACGTCTTTTAATGCCGGTAGTACGGCGGTGCCATAACTCCGGGTCGACTCAAGAGAGTCTTCCGCAGCTTGCAGAATCAGGACGTCGCGCCCGCGGCTGCTCAATTGGGCTGCCAGATTGGTCAATAGGCCTGGCTGGTTGTCTGACAAGGAGGCAGAAAGGATAGACACCACCTTTGTTTTGCTCTCCGCCATGATACGTCTCAAACCAGCGGCCTGATCGTTCTGGAAATTAAGCATGTTCCAGCTCCAGCCGTGTTGGTTTTGCGGATGTGCTTGTGGTTTGTCCCATCACGAACGGCAGATCTTCCTTGTTGAAGTTGAATGGGCTGTTCTTGGCAGTTCCCAGTGACAACGCGCTGCTGATAAGGAACTGTTTGTTAGCGACACTGATGTCTTCAGGGACACGCTGGCCATTCGCCACATAATAGAGTTTGAGTTTTTCACGGATGATCACATCCAGTACGTTACCAATTGTGATGGCTTCGTCGGATTTTGTCATGATGCAGCCATCCAGCTTGCGGCCTTTATAAGCACGAACCACGTCAGTCAGTGTTTCTCCGGTGTTTGTGGCATTCAGGCATAACAGTTTCTTGATGTTGGCATTGGCACCAGATAGCATCGCGATCTGCTCGGATACCATACGGTCACGCTGGCTGACACCCACGGTGTCAATCAGGATGGTATGTTTGTTCTTGAGTTCCTTGAGGGCGATCTGCAGGTCGGCTTCATCTTTTACCGTATGTACCATGACGCCGAGGATCTTTCCGTAGATACGCAACTGTTCGTGACCGCCGATACGATATGCGTCTGTGGTGATCAGGCCTAGCTTCTCGGTACCGTGTTTCATCACATAGCGTGCGGCAAGTTTGGCTGTCGTGGTGGTTTTGCCAACCCCGGTTGGTCCAATCAGCGCAAACACGCCACCCTGGTCGAGCAATTCGTCGCCTTTTTCAATCGTGTTCAGATTGTTGGTCAATACGGTTTGCGCCCATTTCAATGCGGCTTTCTCTTCCAGGTTCTCGGGCATGTTCTCTGCCAGGTATTTGGATAATGCAGCGCTGAACCCGGCAGACAACAGCTTGCCAAGTACCTGTGATTTGACAGGGTTGCGATGCTGGTTGGCTGCCCAGGAGATCTCTGTCAGTTGTGACTCTATCATGGCGCGCATGTTACGGATTTCGCGCATCATGCTGGCGATCTGCGCAGTTGCGTCTGCCGATACGGCAGCCACGCTTTGGCTTTGTGCCGGAATGTTGGCCGGATAGTCATGCTCAAGCTCACTGGCCGAATAGGAGTCGGCGATCTTGATGTGAGATTGTTCAGACTGTTTACGTTTCCTGAAGAGCGCTTCCAGCGAGGTTGTTCTCGCATCTTCGATGGTGTCCTCGCCAAGGTCGCTGTCTGGCGCATTGTGACGAGGAATCGTGTCGATATCATCCTCACAGAACGCCATGATCTCGTTACCTCCCTCAACCGCACGGTTGGATAGAATCACTGCATCATCTCCCAATGCTTCACGCACTAGGGCTAAGGCAGCCTTGGAATTTTTTCCGAAGAATCGTTTGATGTTCATACTTGACCTCCAATCAGGTTGGTTACGCGTATTGTTTTAGAATCAGGAAGCTCGTCGTGTGATAGCACGCGTAGACGCGGTACCGCACGGCGAAGGAATTTGGATAGCGCTGCACGCAAAGGTGAAGCTACCAGCAATACAGGCGACATGCCCATTTGTTCTTGCTGGTGTGCAATCATCTCGGCTTGTCTCGCCAGTGTTTCTGCGAGACTTGGTTCAATGGCGGTGCCATTCACGTTGTTTGCTTGCGTTGCCTGCAACAGGATACGTTCCAGACCGTTGTCCAAAGCCATGACGGATATTTCGTTCCCTACCGGGAACAGTTGCTGCACGATGGCACGGCCCAACTGGATGCGCACAAGCGCGGTCAGCTCGCTTGGGTTTTGTGTGTTGACAGCGTGTTCAGACAGGGTTTCGACAATGGTACGCATATCGCGGATATGTACGCCTTCCGTCAACAGGTTTTGCAATACCTTCTGCACAACTGACATGGATAAGAGCTTAGGTGTCAGGTCTTCAACCAGTTTTGGAGATTCCTTGCTGATATGGTCTAACAGGGACTGTACTTCTTCGCGGCCTAGCAACTCAGCGGCATGCATGGAGATCATGTGGTTCAAGTGGGTGGCGATCACCGTTCCTGCATCTACCACGGTGTAACCGGCCATTTGGGCGTGGTCGCGGGATGCCGCATCGATCCATACCGCTGGCAAGCCAAAGGCAGGGTCGGTGGTTTGCGGACCAGGCAAGGTCTCGGTCACCATGCCTGGATTGATAGCAAGATATTGGCCATAGTTAGATTCGCCGTTGGCGATCTCCACACCTTTAAGCGTGATGCGGTAGCCCGATGGCCTTAACTCCAGGTTGTCGCGGATATGCACGGTAGGAGCGAGGAAGCCGACTTCCTGTGCGAATTTCTTGCGCAAGCCTTTGATGCGTTTGAGCAGATCTCCGCCTTGAGATTTGTCCACCAGTGGGATCAGGCGATATCCGACTTCAAGACCAACGACATCCACTGGCACCACATCATCCCAGCTGGCTTCTTCCGGTTCAGCCACGACTGCCGGAGGTTCTTCTGCTTTTGGTACTTCGGCAGATTTTTTCTGCTCGCTGATAATGTAGGCGGCACCAGCCATGATCGCGGCCAGCATCAGGAACGCAAAGTGTGGCATGCCAGGGATGGCACCCATGCTGCCGATGATGCCGGCAGTGACATAGATGACTTTAGGGTTGGAGAATAACTGGGTGATCAGCTGACCACTGATATCCTCACTATTGGCCACGCGTGATACGACCACACCGGCAGCGATAGAGATGATCAGGGATGGGATTTGTGCAACCAAACCATCACCAATGGCCAGCAAGGTGTAATTCTTGACTGCATCGGCGAATGCCAGATCATGTTGCACAATGCCTACGACCAGACCGCCTATCACATTGATCAGAATGACCAGAATGCCGGCAATCGCATCGCCACGTACATATTTACTGGCACCGTCCATCGCACCGTAGAATTCGGACTCCTGGCTGACTTCGGCGCGGCGGCGACGTGCTTCATCCTCACCAATCAAGCCTGCGTTCAGGTCTGCGTCGATCGCCATTTGCTTGCCTGGCATCGCATCCAATGTGAAACGTGCACCAACTTCTGCGATACGGCCGGCACCTTTGGTGACGACAGTGAAGTTGATGATGGTCAGGATGATGAATACTACCAGGCCGACTGTGTAGTTGCCGCCAATCAGGAAGTGGCCGAATGCTTCGATCACTTTACCTGCAGCATCCGGGCCGGTATGCCCTTCAGTCAGTACCACACGTGTCGATGCTACATTCAACGACAGGCGCAGCATGGTGGTGACAAGCAATACGGTTGGGAATGCAATGAAATCCAAAGCCTTTTTGGTTTGCAGGCCTACCAGCAGTACCAGGATAGATAATGCGATATTGAAGCTGAACAACACATCCAGTGCGACTGCGGGCAAAGGCAGTATCATCATGGACAGCAGCATGATGATGATCAGCGGAGCGGCGATTGCGCTGCCGTTCATGCCACTCAACCAGACTGGGAGCTTAAATGTATTCATTAGGCAAATACCTCAGGCTCGGCCGTGCTGGCGGCGGGTAGCAAACTATGCGGATCAAGCGCCTCTGGCACCGGCAGGGCGGTAGGCATTTCTGGACGGAAACCGCCGCTACGTTTGAATATACGCATCTGGAACACATAGGCCAGGACTTCTGCAACAGCTGCATAAAGCGCTTCAGGAATCTCATCGCCCAATTCGGTATGCGCAAACAGCGCACGAGCCAGTTTAGGGGCTTCCATGGTCAACACGTTATGCTCCGCAGCGATCTCGCGAATCTTCAATGCAATCGCATCAGCACCTTTGGCAACCACCACAGGCGCACGCATGCTGTCATCCTTATATTTGATAGCCACAGCATAGTGGGTCGGGTTGGTGATCACCACATCTGCTTTGGGAATCTCGGCCATCATGCGGCGTCGGGCGATTTCACGTTGTTGCTGGCGTATACGGGCTTTGATTTGCGGGTTACCTTCCAGTTCTTTGGCTTCCTGACGCACCTCCTCTTTAGTCATCTTCAGCTTGTTCGCATATTGGTATAACTGGTATGGCACATCGATGACGGCAATCAACACCAATGCACCGACGATAGACAGGAAGCCCATCAACATCAAATCACTCACGTGTGAGATGGCCTTGTGAACTGGATGTGTGGACAAGGACATAATCGGGTCAAGATCGTGGGCAATCACAATATAGGCTACTGTGCCTACGACAAATGCCTTGATGATGGATTTGACCAGCTCGACGGCTGAATTTTTTGATATGAGGTTACCTATTCCTTTAATAGGGTTGAGGCGACCGAATTTTGGCATCAATGCTTTTCCGCTGAATATCCAGCCGCCAATCAGTGCCGGAGATGCGATTGCAACAACGAGTAGCAGCAATGCGAGCGGCGCAAATGCGATAAGCAGTGCGGATAAGGAGTCGGATATTCTTGAAAGCAAATAGACGGAATCAAATGCTGCGGCACGGTCGAAACTCAGCCCGGTACTCAAAGAAGTTTTCAGGGAGTCGTTCAGATGACTGCCCATGGCAACTAGGCCAATGCCTGTAGCAAGCAGCACAGTCACTGTGGCGAGCTCTCTCGAGCGCGGCACATCGCCTTCCTCGCGCGCCTTCTCGAGGCGCTTGGGCGAGGCCGGTTCTGTTCTTTCTAAATCGCTTTCTTCAGCCATATCGATTCCGGGTTAATCAAACCTGGTGTCAAACACCTGGTACTTGTTTCTGTTGGTGTGATTATTAAGTACCGCAAGGGAAAATCATCTTAAGAATAAAAGGGTGAAAACCTTGCTTTCTTTATATATTTGGCTCACCAACCCCTTGGAAATAGAGGATTTTAAAAATATTTTTTTAATATTCTCTTTTTTAAACAATAAGTTATAAATTTATTGAAATTTTTTTCAAGAAAACCCTAAAGTTTTCTAAAGTGATGTCGTTAGCGGTATATCACTAAATGTTTAATTGAAGGCAAACATGATTTAGAGGAATGGAACTGCATAGCCTGATGGCGTGCAAAACGACTAATAAACAATCTTTTATATCTTATATTCTGGACTCATGTAGGTGTTTGTAGGACAAACACCTACATGAGCCTGTCCGCTCGTCCTACGTAAAAAACCGACAAATCCCAATATTTAGTTT
>JAKOWL010000083.1 GCA_029781535.1 Pseudomonadota bacterium | reverse complement strand
GTGCAGATTCCCATAGCAAGTGGAAGCAGCAGTACGGCTAAATAGGAGATAGAAAACCTGAGAAGAACATTTCTGCTGTGAGATTTCATAATTGCTCCCCCCTCTTCTTCAATATAATATCACAAATTATCCAACATATATAGATGACATTACCTGAATCCGTGAACAACAACCGGCAGGAAGCCCAGCAAAAGCCCGTAGGATATGGTAAAATGGAGGGGGTGCATGGAAAAATTACTGCACCGGATGGGTGAGTTGCATGGGAACGAAGGTAAGGGCAAAAATCGGGAATTTCGAGGTTGTGTTCGGTAATGAAAGAATATTGCCGACAACAGGGCTTGCGCTGGTGGGGCGCATGATAGACAAGAGCAAGCTGGTGCAGCTGTCCGACCAGTTGGTGATACCAAAGCGACCACAGCCGTACATTAAAAATAGCGATGTGGTAAAGACCTATATAGGGCTGCTTGCACAGGGGAAAACCGATTATGAATGTGTTAATGAAATGATGGATGATCCCGAATACTACATTGACGCGCTGGGGTTGTCCAGAAGCATTCCATCGGAAGCGACGCTTCGGCAGCGGATGGATGCGATAGGCGACAGGCTGCGCACGCCAATACTGCGGACGAACGCATCGATGTTTATATCCAGCGGGGTGAAGCCTACGGCCAACACACAAGGGTTCGTACCCATTGATGTAGATGTGTCACCTTTTGACAATTCAGACACCAAGAAAGAGGGCGTGTCGCGCACATATGCAGGCTACGACGGGTATGCGCCCAACTTTGCGTACATTGGAACGGAAGGGTACATGGTCAACGCGGAACTGCGTGAGGGGAGGCATCACTGTCAAAAGGGGACCGCGGATTTTCTTTGGGAAACATTCCACTACGCCAAACAGATGACGGACGGTAATCTGCTTTTGCGGATGGATGCGGGTAACGACTCTGCGGAGAATATCGGTGTGTGCTTTGACAACAATGTAGATTTCCTGATCAAGCGCAACATGCGAAATGAGACGCCGGAATGGTGGCGATTTGGTGCGGTTCTCATGGACTGTCAGAACGTCACGCACCCGCGCGAGGGCAAGACGGTGTATATCGGCAGCATCTTTCGTACCCTGGATGTGCCACATGCGGATGGCAGGGTCACTAAGGAGCGCATACGCGTCGTATACGAGATCACTGAACGTACGATTGACAAGCAAGGCCAGATGATGTTAATCCCCACAGTCGATGCCAACACCTGGCATACGACACTGGAACTGCCGGAGGAGGAAATCATCGCACTGTACCACACACACGCCCAGTGTGAGCAATACCACTCGGAGCTTAAATCCGACATGGGTGTGGAACGGCTTCCGTCAGGTAAGTTTGCTACCAATGCGCTGGTGCTGGAGCTTGCGATGGTGGCGTACAACCTGCTGCGGATGACAGGACAGGAATCGCTGAAATATCCGGACACGCCGCTCAAGCGCCCCGTAAAGCGCCGCCGTATTAGCACGGTCATAAAGCATTTGATGTTCATGGCAGCACACCTGACGCTTCATGCAAGAAAGAAACGGCTTGCGTTGGGCAGGAGTAACACGTGGCGCTGGGCGTTTGCACGATTATGCAGGCGGTTCGCATAGCGGAAACCATCATTGACGGTGTGTGGTAGAGCAGGCTTTATTTTCGTATTGTTATTTGATGTTGATACGAGAATTATCTGGATAGATACGATGAACTGCATGGTGTATTCTGAACGTTTTGCGAATATGTAGCCCTCCTACGTCCCGACCAATCCGGCTAACAAACCGATTTCTGAGCTAATATTGGTCAATCTACTCCCGCAAGGGGTGGGGATTACGGATTCAGGTACTTAGTAAGCAAAGTAAAGGGAAATGATTTTTATGTTTGCCAATAGGCTTAGAAAATTGAGAAGGGAGGCCGATTTGAAGCAAGCTCACTCGGCGATGCTTTGGGTGCGACAAGAGGGATGATCGCAAGCTACGAAACGGGTGGCAAACAACCACCGCTTGAAATCTTGATGAAACTTGCAAACCGCTTCGATTGCTCCGTCGATTATCTCATCGGTAAGACAGACGAAA
>JAKOWL010000081.1 GCA_029781535.1 Pseudomonadota bacterium | reverse complement strand
CAGGAAGTTTCGTGAAGATATTCGCAATGAAATCACCATTTCCCGCTTAAGGGAAAGAGAAGTAGAGAATCGAATCAACGTATCGGATAGTGAAATTGATAATTATCTCACCACACAAGCCAACCGCAAGGATGATCAAAGCGAACTGGAAATCTCGCATATCCTGATCCGTACGCCCGAGGATGCCAGTCCGGAAGATCTTGAAAAAGCCAAGACTAAGGTCATGGATGCGCTCAAACAGCTTAATGAAGGAGTACCTTTTGCCCAAGTTTCCGCTAGTACATCGGACGCCCCCAATGCATTGGAAGGGGGTAATTTAGGCTGGAAGAATCCCTCCCAAATTCCGGCAGCTTTCATGGATCAGCTTCAGAACATGCAGACTGGTGACATCTCCAAGCCAATTCGCAGCCCGAATGGCTTCCATATTCTTAAACTGACAGGCAAACGTGGGGCCGACTCTACTTTGGTAGTAGAACAAACCCATGCACGACATATCCTGATCAAGCTCACTGAAGTAATGTCGGAAAGTGAAGCCAAGCATAAAATGGATATGATCAAGGAACGTTTGGATAATGGCACAAAATTCGAAGACATGGCACGGCAATACTCGGAAGATGGCAGCGCTAGCAATGGCGGCGATTTAGGCTGGGTTAACCCGGGTGATACCGTACCACCGTTTGAGAAAGCCATGAACGAACTGGCGCCTGGAGAAATCAGCGCGCCTGTACGTTCACCATTTGGCTGGCATATTATCCAAGTGCTTGAGCGCCGCAAGCAAGACATGACCAAAGAAGCAACGCGCTTGAAAGCACGTCAGGAAATTCGTGCCCGCAAATCGGAAGAAGCGTATGAGGACTGGATACGCGAACTGCGCGACCGAGCTTATGTCGAGTTACGCTTGGAAGATAAATTCTAGTTCTCGCACGCTTTGAGCCCGCCACTTCCACGCATTGCAATCACAACAGGAGAGCCTGCAGGCATCGGCCCTGATATTTGCATACAAATCATCAACCGACGCTTTAAAGCCACCATCACTTTCATCGGTGATGCGAATCTGCTGATGGATCGGGCCAAAAGCCTGAATTTGAACTTCTCTGCGCCTCTATATCAAATAGGCACAGACAGCCCGTTTAATATGCTGCACATCCCTACCGCGACGTCTGCACATGCCGGAAAACTGGATACGCGCAACAGTCAATATGTACTTGACCTGTTAACTCGCGCCACGAAAGGATATTTGAACGGGGAATTTGATGCAATCGTCACCGCACCTGTCCACAAAGGCATTATCAACGAGGCAGGCATTCCATTCACCGGCCATACTGAATTTCTGGCTGAACTTACACATACGCCGCAAGTAGTAATGATGCTGGTTGGTGGCGGCATGCGCGTGGCGCTTGCTACCACGCATCTACCCCTCTTACATGTTCCTGCTGCCATTACTGCGCAACATCTCGAAAATACCTTGCGCATCCTGCATAAAGACCTGATCAATAAATTCGGCATTCCCAATCCACATATTCTGGTAGCAGGATTGAATCCTCACGCCGGCGAAGACGGATATTTAGGAACCGAAGAGATTCAGGTCATCAATCCCGTACTACAAAAATTACGTGTCGAAGGCTTGGACATTCAAGGCGCCTTGCCTGCTGACACCATGTTTTCCCAGAAAAACCTGCAGGATACCGATGCATTTCTTGCGATGTATCATGATCAAGGCTTACCAGTTCTTAAACATGCCAGTTTTGGTCATGGCGTGAATGTCACACTTGGCTTACCAATCATACGTACTTCGGTGGATCATGGCACTGCACTCGATATCGCCGGCACAGGCGCTGCCGATGCTGGTAGCTTATGCGCCGCCATCGAATTGGCAATCGAATTAGCAACGCACAAACAACAATGAAACATCTCCCAAAAAAAAGATTTGGTCAGAACTTCCTGATAGATCAAGCCATCATCCAGTCACTCGTGAATGCCATTGATCCAAAACCAGATGATTTAATGGTAGAGATCGGCCCTGGCTTGGGAGCGCTGACGCAGCCACTTTTGAAGCATTTGAATCATTTGCATGTAGTAGAGATAGACCGTGACATTATTGATTGGATGCAAGACTTTTACCCAAAGGGCCGAATTACGATTCATGCTTCAGACGTGCTGAAATTTGACTTTAGTAAGCTGGGTAGCAAAATAAGAGTTGCTGGCAACCTGCCCTATAACATCTCCAGCCCTATTCTATTCCACTTACTAGAGCAGTTGGCCCATATCACAGACATGCATTTCATGCTGCAAAAAGAAGTTGTGGAACGGATGGTCGCAAAACCTTCGACACCCGAATACGGACGCTTATCTGTGATGCTGCAGTACAGGCTACACATGGAATACCTGCTCACCGTGCCCCCGGAAGCCTTTGACCCGCCGCCCAAGGTGGAATCGGCATTTGTGCGTTGTGTGCCACACGCTCAGTTACCATTCAAAGCAGCAGACGAAGCCCTTTTTGGACGCGTAGTATTGGCTGCATTCTCTCAACGCCGCAAAACTATCCGCAACACATTAAAGTCTTTCCTGAATGATGACGACTTCGCAGAAATAAAAATAGGTTCCCAGCTGCGTGCTGAGAACCTATCGGTAGAAGATTATGTGGCGATTACTAATTACTTGAATCACCGCATATCTGCTTAGTTAGACTTTACGACGGCCACCCATCAAGCCTAGCCCAACCAAGGCAGAGAAGAACATGGGCAAGGCAGCTGGCAATGGAACCTCGGTTGGAGGGTTCAGCTTAGCCACCAAGAAATCCTGGTAACCAGGCACCCAAGTCTTGCAGAAACCAAAACCATCATAATGACCCAAGCTTGCATACATAGTCAAAGAATAGAGATTTTTGGTACTCCAACCTGACAAGTCGTTCAAGAATTGTGTCGCCCATGTCACAACGCTAGAATTGGTCCCATACAAACCCGTGACTTTTTGCACATCTCCAGAGGTCAAGTTCATGTTATCGTTAAAAATCTCCCACAAAGCCAGATGGAAACCTGCAGTTTTAGTAGTATCTGAACCTAATGTTGCATAAGCATTATCAAACAATTTTTGAACATTAGATAAGCGTGTCACACCATCTGCACGTACTACACCGTTTTTATCCCTGAAGTCAGATGCATCCAGACTGGATTTATCATATGTAGTAAAAGTAGAATTTGCTTTTTCATACGGATCCACACAGAAACCCACCAGAGACTGATTGGGCATCCCTTTTTCAACCAGATTGTAACTACCTATCGCCACAGACTTGGTAGACCCATTGATTTTTACCTTAGTAGATGTAGTCGTATTCAACCCATCAAATTTTAACTGCACTGGCGTTGCATTTACTGTCAATGACAACCCAAGTGCTAATAACCCTACAATCAGTCTAGACATGATAATTCCCTTGTAATCTTGTTAAATTCATTTTTAGTATTACCTGAGATGCATTCTATCTATCCGTTAAATCCCAACAATGACCCGTTAGGGTAAATTCCAGACTGGCGCATATTTATAGTTAGCCCATTCGGGCTATTCAGATTGGTTTCATTACATAAAACACACGTATACGCTCAATTTAGCTGTCACTGGTATAATGTCCGTTTTATCAGGGAGCTTTTATGCGTATCATCTTATTAGGCGCACCTGGTGCTGGAAAAGGCACACAGGCCACCTTTATCAAAGAACATTTCAATATCCCGCAAATCTCTACTGGCGACATGCTGCGTGCTGCAGTCAAAGCCGGCACCCCACTCGGAATAGAAGCCAAAGGCTACATGGATAGTGGCGGCTTGGTACCAGATGCGGTGATTATTGGTTTGGTAAAAGAACGCATCAAAGAAGCTGATTGCGCCAATGGTTTTCTGTTCGATGGATTTCCACGCACCATCCCCCAAGCAGACGCTATGAAAGACGCTGGCGTGGGTATCGATTATGTTGTAGAAATCGACGTGCCTGACAGCGCGATTGTGGAGCGCATGAGCGGACGCCGTTCTCATCCGGCATCCGGCCGCACTTATCACATCAAGTTCAACCCGCCCAAAATTGCCAATAAAGACGACATCACCGGTGAAGATTTGGTACAACGCGAAGACGACAAAGAAGAGACTGTCAAAAAACGGCTAGAGGTATACCACAGTCAAACCAAACCGCTGGTAGATTATTATGCCAATTGGGCAAAAAGTGGTGTCACTGGCGCCCCAAAACACGTAAAAGTAAATGGGTTAGGCGAAATGGAGACTATTAAAAACAACATCTTGGCAGCACTTTCCTAATTCCAGAGAACTCACATAAATCACATAATGACAACAAATAGAACACCGCTTCTCATCGTATTGCTTTGGTTTCTCCTGGTTGTCATAAGCCTGATTGGACGCTCATACATCCCAATCGACGAAACCAGATATGTCACCGTAGCATGGAACATGTGGCTTAACGGTGATTATCTGGTGCCATATCTGAATGGTATCGCCTATAGCCATAAGCCACCATTATTATTCTGGCTCATCAACATAGGCTGGGAGATACTGGGAGTAAATGACTGGTGGCCACGCGTCGTGCCATCCTTGTTCGCGTTGGCCGGGGTATTCGTGACGCGGAAGATTGCATCCAGACTCTGGCCAGATCTTCCCCAAGTAAAAGATAATGCCTCCCTTATCTTATTAAGCAGTTGTTTGTGGGTCGTTTTCTCCACTGCCCTGATGTTCGATATGCTGGTTGCTTTTTTTACTCTATTGGGCATTTTAGGCGTACTCATCGCAGCTCAGGATAAAGGTTACAAGGGCTGGCTCATGCTCGCCCTGGCGATTGGTTTAGGCTTGCTGGCGAAAGGCCCAACCATATTGCTTCAAATCTTACCTGTGGCAGTGTTGGGCCGATGGTGGAGCACCGATAAAAGCCTGAATGCCAAAAATTGGTTTCTACCTATTCTGTATTCGGTTTTAGGCGGAATAGCTTTGGCCCTTGTTTGGGCTATCCCGGCGGGAATACATGGTGGAAGTGAATATCAACATGCCATCTTCTGGGGTCAAACCGCGAACCGCATGGTCGAATCATTCGCGCATAAAAGACCTGTTTGGTGGTATGTACCACTATTGCCTTTGCTGTTATTCCCTTGGTTATTCTGGGGTGGATTCTGGCAAGGTGTTTTCAGCAGACAGCGTGCCAACGATATGGGAATCAAGTTCTGTATCGCATGGGCATTGCCTGTTTTCATCGCATTTTCATTTATCAGCGGGAAACAGGTCCATTACCTACTCCCCATCTTCCCTGCCGTTGCGTTGTTGATAGCAAGACTTAGTGTGAATAGCAAAAATGAATCTGGCTATTTAACCTTGCCCATCTCGCTCGCATTGCTAGTGTTTGGTGCCCTTTTCCTGCAACTGCCGAACTATGCTGCAACACATGCAAAAATCCCGCAATGGGTAGAACATATACCTCTATGGCTAGGCTGGCTGATAATTGCAGCATCAGTGTTACTTTTCCTTTTGCGAAAAAAACCCATTCAACATACGGTGGCCTATATTTCCATTATCTCCGTCACCCTATCGACGCTTTGCTTATATGCCGTATTGCACGCTACTGGAAGTGCCTATGATGTCAGACCCATCAGCAGAAAACTCCAAGAACTGGAATCGCAACATTATCCGCTGGCATATATTGGCCGTTACCCGGGCATTTTCAATTTCACCGGCAGGCTAAATCAATCACCGGAAAATGTGCATGAAGTCAATCTGGAAACCTGGTTTGCCAGCCACCCGGATGGTCGGGTCATCAAATACTTTCATAATCTGGACGATGCTACCCAATATCAAACCGAATTTGCACAAAACTACAAGGGTGTGGCGATTGGCATCATCAATTACCACCAGTGGCTGGCCAATAAAGGCAAAACCACACAAAAAAATGAAGGTAGCGAAGATGACAACTCGTAGACTATCAACAACACGCGCTTGCATGCCTATGCAATAGGCTTCAAGTATAATTTCGCATTCAATTAACGACTCTTCCAAATCCATGCAGCAGCAATATCCATTCAAACAAGTCGAACAAGAAGCACAAACACAATGGGAAACCAGTGGTGCGTTCACAGCAAACTACAGCTCAGATAAACCAAAATACTATTGTTTGTCCATGTTCCCCTACCCCAGCGGCAAGCTACACATGGGGCATGTGCGCAATTACACCATTGGTGATGTGCTGACGCGTTACCATAAAATGCGCGGCTACAACGTACTGCAACCCATGGGTTGGGATGCCTTCGGCTTACCTGCCGAGAATGCGGCGATACAAAACAGCGTGCCACCTGCACAATGGACATACGACAACATCGCCTACATGAAAAAACAGCTCAAATCGCTGGGTTTTGCGATTGACTGGAAACGCGAATTGGCAACCTGCCAGCCGGAATATTACAAATGGAACCAATGGCTGTTCCTGCGCATGCTGGAAAAGGGTGTTGCCTATAAAAAAACACAGGTAGTGAACTGGGATCCTGTCGACCAAACCGTCCTTGCCAACGAACAGGTGATTGATGGCCGCGGCTGGCGCACTGGCGCGCTAGTAGAGAAGCGTGAGATCCCCGGCTACTACCTCAACATCACCGGTTACGCACAACAACTACTGGATGATTTGGACAAACTCTCCGGCTGGCCTGAACGCGTCAAAACCATGCAGGCCAACTGGATCGGCAAAAGCGTCGGTGTGCGTTTTGCCTTTACACATGATACCAAAGACAACAATGGCCAACTGATAGACGATGGCAAACTGTGGGTATTCACCACCCGGGCCGACACTATCATGGGCGTGACATTCTGTGCAGTCGCGGCTGAGCATCCACTAGCGACCCACGCTGCGCAAAACAACTCCGAGTTACAAGCCTTTATCGACAAGTGCAAACAAGGTTCTGTGATGGAGGCCGATATCGCCACTATGGAAAAAGAAGGCATGGACACTGGCTTGAAAGTCACGCACCCGCTCACAGGTGAGCAAGTGCCAGTGTGGGTAGGCAACTATGTATTGATGAGCTATGGTGAAGGCGCAGTGATGGCTGTACCCGCGCACGATGAGCGTGATTTTGGTTTTGCAAAAAAATATCGCTTACCCATCAAACAAGTGATTCAAGTCAATCAGGGAGCATTTAGCGACTCAGCATGGGCTGAGTGGTATGGGGACAAAATCAAAGGTACATGCATCAATTCCGGCAAATACGATGGCCTGACTTACGAAGCCGCGGTGGATGCCATTGCTGGTGACCTCAACACCAAAGGTTTAGGCGACAAGCAAATCAACTGGCGCCTGCGTGATTGGGGCATCTCACGCCAGCGTTACTGGGGTTGCCCGATCCCGATTATCCATTGCGACACTTGTGGTGATGTTCCTGTGCCAGACAAAGACTTGCCAGTAAAATTACCGGAAGACTGCGTACCGGATGGCTCCGGCAATCCGCTAAACAAGCGTGCAGACTTCGTCAATTGCACTTGCCCCAAATGCGGCAAACCCGCCAAGCGTGAGACCGACACGATGGACACCTTCGTGGATTCCAGTTGGTATTACGCACGTTATGCATCCGGCTTTAGCAGCGAGGCTATGGTAGACGCTCAGACCAGCCAATGGATGCCGGTTGACCAGTATATTGGTGGTATCGAGCACGCCATCCTGCACCTGCTGTATTCACGCTTCTGGAGCAAGGTGATGCGTGACCTTAAGTTGGTGAATTACGATGAGCCATTCGCCAACCTGCTCACACAGGGTATGGTGCTCAATCATATCTTCTCGCGCCGCACCGACAAAGGCGGTATCGAGTATTTCGCGCCAGAAGAAGTGGAACTGCTGCACGACACTAATGGGAAGGTAACTGGCGCCAAGGCACTTAAAGATGGCTTGCCTGTTGACTTCCAAGGCATGGGCACCATGTCAAAATCGAAACGCAACGGCGTGGATCCGCAAGCGCTGATTGAGCAATACGGTGCAGACACCGCGCGCTTCTTCATGATGTTCGCCGCACCACCGGAACAGACACTAGAGTGGTCGGATAGTGGCGTCGATGGTTCACATCGCTTCCTCAGACGCGTGTGGGGTTACGGTTACGCTCTGTCTACAGAAACCGCAGCACAGCTGCCAGAAAAGCTTTCTGGCAGCTTGGCAAATGTACGCCGTGAAATACATGCCACCCTGCAGCAAGCCAACCACGACTTGAGCAAGCAGCAATTCAACACTGTTGCTTCGGCTTGTATGAAGATGCTGAATGCGCTGGAGAAACTGCAGAAAGAGGCTGAAAGCGGCTGGCAAGCCGTTGCCTTTGAAGGCTTTTCAATCCTGCTGCGCCTGCTGTCGCCCATCGCTCCCCATATTACGCAAGGACTATGGTCGCAACTGGGTTTCGGGCAAGAAATCCTCTCTGCTACATGGCCGGAACCCAATGCCAAAGCGATGGAAACCGATGAGATTGAGATGGTGGTACAGGTCAATGGAAAATTGCGTGGTAGTATATCGGTAGCCAAGACACTTGATAAGGCGGCGATTGAGCAACTAGCATTGACGCACCCGAACGTGCAGAAGTTCGTAGGCGATGCAGTTATCAAGAAAGTGATTGTAGTGCCCAATAAATTGATCAACGTGGTGATTTGATGTATCCAGGAAGAGGAAGCTTGCGATTTGCATTAATAACGTGTCTACTGCTATGCCTGAGCGCATGCGGTTTCCACCTGCGCGGCGCAGCAGACGTACCATTCAAGACCATTTACATTCAAGGCAGCACTCTGGTCATATCCAAAGGCCTTAATCGGACACTGCACAACAATGACGTCAAAGTATTGAATAGCGCGGAAGGTGCCGATCTGTCATTAGAACTGGTTGGCGAAGAAAGTGAAAAACGCATCATGTCCCTGAGCGGTAAGGGTGTGGTGCGCGAATACGAACTGTATTACCGTGTACATTACCGCACACGCCTGCCTGGCGCTGAGCTATGGAGCCCGGTACAAACCATTGAGTCAAGAAGAGACTTCTCCTATAACGACGCTCAATTATTGGCAAAACAAGCTGAAGAGAATCGTCTGAATGAAACGATGCATCAAGATGTGCTGAATGGTCTGATGCGCAGGCTGGCTGCCATCAAAAAATAGCACATGCGTATCGACTCGACGCAGCTCGCCCAGCATCTCACAAACAACCTGGCCCCCATCTACGTTCTGCTTGGTGAAGAGCCCCTAGCGCAAACAGAGTCATTAGACAATATTCGGCTGGCTGCAAGAAAAGCTGGTGCAGAAGAACGCAACACTTATACGGCAGAGCGAAACTTCAACTGGCAGTTGATAGCGCAGTTCGGACAAGCAACATCCCTTTTTTCTTCCAGGAGACTCTTGGAAGTCAGCATCCCAAGCGGGAAACCCGGCATAGAAGGCAGCAAGGCATTAACTGAACTAGCATTAGCCCCGTTTCCGGATGTCACTGCAATCATTCTGTTACCTAGTCTGGACCGTGACACCAGGAGTAGCGGCTGGTGGAACACGTTGCAAAATACTGCGACAGTGGTTGATTTGAAAGAAATCACACCGGAGCATCTACCCCAATGGATTTCCAGACGCCTTGCACTACAGCAGCAAAGTGCAGAGCCTGCCTCGTTATCATTTATGGCTCAACAGGTAGAAGGCAATCTATTGGCCGCGCATCAGGAGATTCAGAAGCTCGGGTTGCTTTACCCGCATGGCAAACTGAGCCATGACGATATCGTCGCATGTGTATTGAATGTGTCACGCTTCGACGCTTTCCAGCTGGGGGAGTCTGTACTGCTGGGAGATGCATCACGTACCGCCCGAATCCTGCAGGGACTGCGCGATGAAGGTGAACAGCCGCTGGCTGTCATGAATCCGCTGTTGTGGCAGTTCCGCCCGCTGATTGAGTTAAAACATACAGAGGTGCGCGGTGGCAACCTGACGCAGGCCATGACCAATGCGCGCATATATGGGGACAGACAGGCCATCATCAAAAAAGCACTGGCACGCTTCAGCCTGCGCCAGCTGGAAGTCACATTACAAAAGTTATGCGATATTGATAAAATGGCAAAAGGTGTGCTGGAAGGCGACGCCTGGCAGGAACTATCGCGGCTATGCTTCGGTCTTGCTAAAATACGCGCACGGCGATAATCGATTGATATATAAAGAACTCTAACATGCAGAACATTCAAGCATACATGCAATCCATCGGCAAGGCAGCACGCGAGGCTTCGCGCGCAATGGCACGTGCTGATACCAACACAAAAAACAATGCCCTGTTAGCGATTGCGGATGCCATTATGCGCGACAAGGCAAAATTACTGGCCGCCAATCAGCTAGACCTGGATGCCGCAAAATTCAGCGGAATGGATGCCTCCATGCTTGATCGGTTGACCCTGAGCGAAAAGGCCGTGAACACGATGGCCGAAGGCTTGCGCCAAATCGCCTCTTTAGCCGACCCAATCGGAGAAATGTCGGATTTCAAATACCGCCCTTCCGGTATACAGATTGGACGCATGCGCGTACCTCTGGGAGTCATTGGCATCATCTATGAAGCGCGCCCTAACGTGACTGTGGATGCTGCGGGCTTGTGTATCAAATCTGGTAATGCCTGTATTTTACGCGGCGGCAGCGAAGCCATTCATTGCAATCAGGCGTTGGCCAGACTCGTCCATGAAGGCTTGGCAGCTGCCGGACTGCCAGCAGGTGCTGTACAGGTGGTAGAAACCACTGACCGTGCTGCAGTCGGTGAACTGATCACCATGAAGCAATATGTGGATGTGATTGTGCCACGTGGCGGAAAAGGGTTGATCGAGCGCATCAGCAATGAGGCACGCATCCCTGTCATTAAGCATCTGGATGGTAATTGCCACGTCTATGTGGACAATGACGCGGATTTTGACAAGGCTTTGCGTATTCTGGAAAACTCTAAAACACAACGCCTTGGTACCTGCAATACGGCGGAATCGCTTCTGGTTGCACGATCAGTTGCAAAAGAAATGCTGCCAAAACTTGCCTCCATGCTGGTTTCCAAGGGCATCGAGATTCGCGGTTGCCCAGAAACCCAAGCTTTGGTGAAAGAGGCCAAAGCCGCCACCGAAGAAGACTATTACACCGAATACTTGGCAGCGATCATCTCATGCAAAGTTGTCAGCGGGCTAGACGAGGCTATTGCACACATCAACCAACACTCCAGCCAGCATACGGAAGCCATCGTGACAGAGAACTACACCCATGCGCGCAGATTCTTGCGCGAAGTGGACTCCAGCAGCGTGATGGTGAACGCATCCACCCGGTTTGCGGATGGCTTTGAGTATGGACTAGGCGCCGAGATTGGCATTTCAACCGACAAATTACATGCGCGAGGCCCAGTTGGCTTGGAGGGGCTGACCTCACTCAAATATGTGGTGTTGGGTGACGGGCACGTCCGCGCTTAGTCAACACGCGAAACCAGCATTTATGCACATGATTGGATTGTTTGGTGGCACATTCAATCCGATCCACAACGGTCACTTGCATGTAGCAGCCAGCCTCCTTGAGCGGCTGCATTTTGATGAGATCCGCTTTATTCCCTCCGCCACGCCCCCACTCAAGAATATGCCGCAAGTCACTGCAAATGAGCGGGCCAAGATGCTGGCCATTGCAATCAAAGACACGCCCCAGTACATGTTGGATACACGCGAACTGCAGCGCAGCGGAAAATCCTATACGATTGACACGTTAACCTCCCTGCGACGGGAGCTTGGCGAAAATGTCAGCCTTTGCTGGCTGATTGGAATGGATGCGTTCAGTCAATTGGATCAATGGCACCGTTGGCCTGAGTTGTTTGATCTTGCACACTTTGTGATTGTCGAACGTCCGTTGGATACCCAGCCAGCCATGTCAGCCAACTTACAACAGGTATTCAGCCAACGAATCACGAATAATGCGGAAGATTTACACACCCACCCATGTGGTTATTGCCTCAAGCTGGAAATCGACGCGCTTGCAATCTCCTCCACAACCGTACGTCACCGGCTAGCCAGCAGCCTCCCTGTTGACAACATGCTTCCTGGCAGTGTGATTGACTACATTCAACAGCAACATTTATACGGGGTTTGATTGGACACCCTCAGCCACACATTATGGGGATATGGATTATTCGGATTCAGGCGACATGCCAAAGTTGCACTCTTCTTTGGCGCCATGCCTGACTTGATCTCATTTGGGGCATTCCTGGTACAAAGAGTTTGGAATGGAACCTGGCATTTTGGCAAACCTCCAATGGAGATTATTCCAAACTGGCTAATCACCAATTATGCATTCGGTCACAGCTTTGTCATCAGCCTAAGCGTCATCGCATTTGTATCCTTATGGCGCAAGGATATCGCCTTTGCCATGCTGGCATGGCCGTTTCATATCGTGTTGGATTTTCCGTTTCATTCTTTTGAATATTTCCCAACGCCTATATTCTGGCCAATTTCCGACTTCAAGATCGATGGGATCCCTTGGGTAAATTGGTATATATGGCTACCAAATGTTGCGGGCTTAATCGTTTTGTTTATATATAGACACCGCACGAGAAGATAAGCGCTTAATTTTCAGCAATAAAAAAGCCTCCCTTTTGGGAGGCTTTTTACATCAAGCTGGCTGATAGATCAGCTAATTTGATTACACGCTTTTACGACGTGAGAAACCGAACAGAGCCAAGCCTGTTGCCAACAATGGCAATGCAGCCGGCAATGGTGTTGCAACATAACGCACACCCATTACCATATCATCGAAGTCACGATGACCTGCATAATCGTCATTGAAGCCTACGAGAAAGTCAAATACATTACCGTCAGCATCGGCAAAGCCCCATTTATTTTCCAGATATCCAATACCTAAATCCGGTGTATTGGCATCACCATTATTAATGGATGCATGACCAGCATTCAGAGTACCAAAACCGAAATCAACTACACTTGGACCACTGATAAATTGACTTACCGTTGTACCCAAGTTAGGAGCGATTTCTTTCAACATCGCTGCGCCATTCATAAAGAAATCAACGAAGCCAGACTCAGAACCCAAATATGTAGCATAGAATGTACCTTCATGATTAGCTACTAATGTACCAGTCAGAAACTCGGAACCTGCTGGTAGAGTCAATGCTGGATTTGGAACAGGATCAAAAACAGCATCTGAGAGCTGGCTCCCTGGACCTGCCAAATAAATATTGCCTGCTTGCGCGCCGACAGAAGCCAGTGCAAAGCCTAATGCTACTAAAAGTTTTTTCATGATTACCCTCCGTTAATTTACAAACCAAACTCTGATTTAAAACCAAATCTCAATCTATGGTTTGCATCATATTGAAAGGGGGTTAGTCCCTCAATAGCCCATTAGGGCTATCGAAAATCTGACATGTTTCACCGGTGAAACATCATGCATTCAAACAGGCAATAACAGTGGCGGCATGCCTAGCCTCTGAGTTAGAGAAGCTATATTCTCCGCACTATATTCCACAGTAGAAACAGCATTGGCCACCCAGCCTAAAAGCCTTATCTGGCGCGCTTTCAGCGCTTCCGCCGTAAGCAACGTATGATTGATGCAACCGAGTTTGATATCGACTACAAGAACCACCGGAAGATTTAGCGCCAATGCGATATCAGCCATGGTACGCTTATCGTCAATAGGCACCAATAGCCCACCTGCGCCTTCTACGATGACAATGTCCGCCAGCGATTGTAATTGGGCAAAAGCTTGTTGTATTTTAGCCAAGTCGATGCGCACATTTTGCTGATTGGCAGCGATATGCGGCGCAATCGGTTCGTCAAAGCTGTAAGGATTCACCCATTCACGCGGCGCCTTGACATTACTGGCCGCCATCAACTTCGCTACATCTTCATTCTGCCAGACACCGTCTATTATTTCGCAGCCTGCAGCTATCGGCTTCATCCCGACAACTTTATAACCTTGCGCGATGTACTGTTGTATCAGTTTGACGGCCACATAGGTTTTGCCAACACCGGTATCCGTGCCTGTAATAAATACGCTTTCACTCATTTGCGTTTGACAAACTGAACTGGCACTTCTCCCTGCCTGGAAAGGCGCGTGTTTTCTGGCTTCCAGGCATGCCCAAACACCACCTCGAACGTGGCTGGCAACTTGCCGTTTTGTCTGAACCGCTCGTAATTTTGTGCAAGGCTTTGCAAAAAGCCTTTGCCCATCAGACCGCGTGCGCGGCCATCAGTAGCATTGTGTGCGCCAATACTTTTCAAGTCACGCATCATGCCTTTGACATCATCATATGTCAGCGTGTAATGCTCCACATCCAGCACGGGCGCACTGAAACCCGCGCGCACCAATGCATCACCGATATCATGCATATCCACAAACCGGCTGACGTGGGTGTGACTGTTCTGACTGGATGCACGCAACTCTTTCAGCGTATCAGGCCCAAAAGTGCTGAACATCAACAAGCTTTCCGGCCGCATCACGCGGTAAAACTCGGCAAAAGCCGTATCCAGATCGTTGCACCACTGCAGCGCAAGATTCGACCATACCATGCCTACACTCGCATCCGCCAGTGGTAGCTTCTCGATATCTGCACACAGCAAGGTAGGCGTAGTAGAACGTAAAACCCGCTGCAACCAAGGCTGCGTAAGTCGCGTCTGTTGCAGCATTCCCACGGCTAGATCGAGCGAGATCACTTTGGCACTGCCAAAGCGCTTGTCCAGCAGATAGCTGCCTCGCCCGGTGCCGCAGCCCGCATCCAAAATAGTGTTCGGTGCTATCTTTACCAAGTCCAGGCGGCTGGTCATCTCTTCACGCACCAGTTTCTGCACGATCGCTGCTGCATCGTAACTGGCCGCAGCACGATGGAACGCTGCGCGCACGCGCGCCTTGTCCAGAAAATAACTATCCTGCCGCTGCATGATTAAGGATTCGGCTCCAGGAATTGATTCAGCGTATCCACGAATTGGTCACTATGTGACAGAAAAGGTGCGTGCGCAGCACCGGAAATGACTCGTAGGAACCCCATCGGCAGTTGCTGCGCCATCCAGTGAGCAGCCTGCACAGGGGCAAGATTGTCGCGGTCGCCGTGGATCAGCAGCACAGGTTTGCGAATATCGGCAACCTCATTACGCATATCAGTTGCAAGCAGAATCTGCAAGGCTCGCAGCAAAGTCGCCTGTGTTGGCGTAGGCTTGGTATCAAAGCTTTGCCGCAGCTGCTTGATTGTTGGCCGGGCATCATGTGCCTTCATGCATTGCAAGGTTAGAAACTGCATGATCGTTTGTTTGTAGTCATGCTTCACCTTGTCTGCAAAATCGGTAAATATCGACTCGTCTACACCGTGCGCCCAATCCGCACGTTCTACAAAACAGGGGGTCGAGCTGACCAATATCAGCCTGCGTATCCTGTCCGGCTGGTTCAGCGCAATACGCTGCGCCACCAACCCGCCCAATGACCAGCCCAGCACATCTGAAACACCCGGAATCATTTCTGCCACACTGTCTGCCAACGCATGCAAATGGTACGGCTCTATCGGGCGGCTATGCCCATGCCCGGGCAAGTCCACCAGATACAACATATACTGCTTGGAAAGGCGTTTTACCATAGCTTGCCAGACACCGCTGTGCATCCCCCAGCCATGGATCAACACAAGCGGTTGCCCCTGACCGACGATTTCCACATGAACGCTCATGCTGCAAGCTCCTTTTCCGCCTGATTTAACATTTCCGCCAATTTAACCACGTCTTGCGTCTTGTGTGCGGCAGAAAGCGAGATTCTTAGCCGCGCAGTGTTCACCGGCACGGTAGGCGGACGTATCGCAGGCACCAGAACTCCCTGATTTTGCAAGTGCTTACTCAGCTTGACAGCCGCATCGTTGCCACCTACCAGCAAAGGCTGCACAGCAGTTTCCGAAGGCATCAGCTGCCATTTCGTCAAATGCAGATTGTGCTTCAACGTTGCAATCAAATGCTGCAGATGTGCACGCAAGTCATCTCCCTGTTCAATCAGTTTCAACGATGCCGACAGGGTTGCAGACAAAGCCGGGGGTGCGGGCGTGCTGTAGACATAGCTCTTGGCGGTTTGAATCAGATAATCGATGACTACCTGCTCTCCTGCCACGAACGCCCCTGCCACACCAGCGGCCTTGCCTAAAGTCGCCATCATGATGATCCGAGGGGATTTCAGACCAAAATGATTCAGGCTGCCCTGACCGTGCTCGCCCAGCACGCCAAACCCATGCGCATCGTCAATGTACATATAGGCATCGTACTGCTCGCACAAGCGCAGATACTCCGGCAGTGGTGCAATATCACCATCCATGCTGAACACTGCGTCTGCAGCGATGATCTTGTGCTTTGCCGTGCTGGCTTTCAGCAGTTGTTCCAGCGCCTGCACATCGTTATGCGGAAAACGCTGAAAATCGGCCAAAGAATAATAGCCCCCATCGTTCAGACAGGCATGGTTCAATTTGTCCGCAAAGATCGCATCCCCACGGCCCGCCAGCGCGCCCAGCACGCCGATATTGGCCATATAGCCAGTTGAGAACAGCATGGCTGCCGGCATACCGACAAACTCGGCAAGCTGCTTTTCAAGCTCATCATGATAGCGGTGATGGCCGGTAATCAGGTTGGATGCCCCACTTCCCACGCCGGAATTGCCTGCTGCATCCTGCATCGCAGCAATCAGCTCAGGGCGATTTGCCAGGCCGAGATAATCATTGCTGCAGAAGGAAAGATACTGGCACTCATCAGCAGTAATTTGCTCGGCCTGTGGAGAATCCAGCAGACGTCGCTGCCGCATCAGGCCTTGCGCCTGACGCTGTTCCAGTTCGGCTCTAAGTGCTTGCAGCATCTAGACTTTACGAATCTTCAGTTTATCAAACAGCGCATTATCCGCTTCCACATCCGGGTTGCCCGTGGTCAGCAGTTTCTCGCCGTAGAAGATTGAATTCGCACCGGCGATGAAGCAAAGCGCCTGCACTGCCTCGCCCATGCTCTCGCGTCCAGCGGATAACCTTACATGGCTTTGAGGCATGGTGATGCGTGCCACGGCAATAGTCCGAACGAATTCGAACGGATCCAACGCATCGGTGCCATGCAGCGGCGTGCCTTCTACCTGCGTCAGTAGATTGATTGGCACACTTTCCGGCGGCTGTTTCATGTTGGCCAGCTGCGCAATCAAACCAGCACGCTGGGTGCGGCTTTCGCCCATACCAATGATACCGCCACAGCAGACATTGATATCCGCCTCGCGCACGCTATCCAGCGTATCCAGCCTGTCCTGATAAGTGCGCGTGGTAATCACCTCGCCATAGAATTCCGGCGCGGTGTCCAGGTTATGATTGTAATAATCCAGCCCTGCCTCTTTCAGCTGTTGTGCCTGACCATCCTTCAGCATGCCCAAGGTTGCACATGTTTCCAGCCCCATCGCCTTCACCTCGGCAATCATTTTCAATACGGGTTCTAAATCTTTTTGCTTGGGGCTGCGCCATGCTGCACCCATGCAGAAACGGCTGGCGCCACTGTCTTTGGCAGCCTTTGCTGCGGCCAATACATCATCCAGCGCCATCAATGGTTCGTTCTCCACATCGGTGTGGTAGCGCGCCGCTTGCGGGCAGTAGCCGCAATCCTCACTGCAGCCGCCAGTCTTGATGGAAAGTAAAGTGCTCACCTGCACCGCGTTCGGATCAAAATTCTCGCGATGCACCTTCTGTGCGCGATAGATCAAATCGCTGAACGGCAACTCGAACAACGCTTCAATCTCCGCCACGCTCCATTTGGCATCTGCCCGGGAGGCGCATGCAGACTGGCGTTTCAGGGCATCAGTATTGATGATTGCAGCTTGTGTAGTTTCTAGCATATTCCACCTTTATAATGGCAAGATTGCGATGGGCGATGATTACTTAACCGCATCATTTTAACCGCTGTCAAGCTTAAAGCAAAATCATTATTTACAATTGCATAAAAAATAATCAAATGTTCAATTTTGCTCGTTTTGCTGATTGGCTGCTGCGTCCTCACTGCCTGCTTTGTGGTACCGGCGAGGCAGAAAATTTAGGCATCTGCCAGCCTTGCCTGAACGATTTACCGTGGCACTCGGCCAGCAGTTGCCCGCAATGCGGGCTTGCCAGCAACGGACTCACCTGCGGCGCCTGCCTGAGCCAAGCTCCACATTATGATGCCACGCACGCGGTGTTCACTTACGCATATCCAATTGACGTCATGCTGCAACGCTTCAAATACGCGGAGATGCTCAACCATGGCCACACTTTCGGCCAACTGCTGGCGCAAAGCACCGCCAACCGTGATGTGGATATGATTATCCCTATGCCCATGCACCTCACGCGCATCCAGGAACGCGGCTTTAACCAAGCCTTGGAGATCGCCAGACAGCTAGACAAGAACAAGCTGGACACGCATAGCGCCATCCGGCAAAAACTCACGCCGCCGCAAGCCAGCTTGCCGCTCAAAGAGCGTGTCAAAAACATCAAAGGCGCATTTGCCGTGAATGCCGACTTGACCGGCAAACGCATCGCTATCGTGGATGACGTGATGACCAGCGGCGCCAGCCTGAACGAACTCGCGAAAGCTTTAAAAAATGCCGGCGCAAGCCATGTAGAGTGCTGGGTGATTGCACGAACATTGCCACGATAATCAAGGAATAAGATTGGGTTGGTAGAGTTTGTAGGAGCTACTAAATAACAAGACGTTATGCAGAAAATTAGGTTTCAATTCTATACATACGCACGCATTCATTACTAAAACACCTACCCTGCAAGCCAATCCGGATGCGGACTCCAGAGCACCAGTTTTGATAATGAAAAACAAATGCGTACAATTGCGACATGTTCCATATCGTATTATTCGAACCCGAGATTCCACCCAACACGGGCAACATCATCCGCCTGTGTGCCAACACCGGCGCCCAGCTGCACCTAGTAAAGCCGCTTGGCTTTGCGCTGGAAGACAAGCAACTGAAACGCGCAGGGCTGGATTACCACGAATACGCCACTTTGAAAGTGCATGAAAACTGGGAGGCATGCAAAACGGCACTGGCGGGAAAGCGCATGTTCGCGCTGACCACCAAGGGCAGCCAGCGCTATACCAACGCGCAGTTTGCGGATGAGGATGTGTTTGTGTTTGGCCCGGAGACGCGCGGCCTGCCGGAAGAGATTCGCAACGAGTTTGCGCCGGAATTCAGGCTACGCCTGCCGATGCTGCCGGAGAATCGCAGCCTAAACCTGTCGAACTCCGCCGCGGTGCTGATTTATGAAGCTTGGCGGCAGCTAGGGTTTGAAGGGGGGCAGTGATGAATCTGCGAAAAATTTTGATTACCGCGGAGAATTTAGGTATGGTATAGCCTGTACTACCCAATAATAAAAAGAAGGGCGAATATGGCTATAACTCTAGGTTTGATTCTTTTTGCATTACTCTGCGCGTGGTTGATTTCTTTCACTTCCGAATCAAAACTCAAAAAATCATTAGAAAAAACAGTAGACATCTCACTTTATCAATCGCAGTTCCGGTGTGTCGGGATTATCCCGGGTGAGAGCTGTTGCGGGGCAGCGATGGAACGTAGCGGTGAGCTGATACTACTTAAAGACGCACCATCATTGCCTTTGAAAGGTTGCAACGTCGAGCAATGCAATTGCAAGTTCGCACATCAGGAAGACAGGTGCACCGGCCAGGAAAGACGGATCAAGGAAGAAACAAGAAGAAAACCAATCTACGGAGACAAGCGCTTGGTCAAGGACCGCAGAAAAGCATCGATAAAAGAGTACCTGCTACCTAACTATCGGCAGTATTACTAGACCCCTTCAGGCTTTTGTTCACGCCCCAGCAAATCCATCACCGCATCGCGTGCAGATTTACCATGCGTCAGCGCCAGGTTGACCTCACGCGTGATTGGCATATCCACATCAATGGTTTCGGCACGGCGCATCACTTCACGCGCAGTATTCACACCCTCTGCCACGTGCCCCAAGCCCTGAAGAATATCCTGCAGAGGCTTACCAGAAGCCAACTGCAGGCCAACCTCGCGGTTGCGCGAATACTGGCCGGTACAAGTCAGTATCAAATCGCCCACGCCTGCCAAGCCCATGAAGGTCTCGGTCTTGGCGCCCAGCGCCACGCCAAAGCGCGTGATCTCGGCCAAGCCGCGGGTAATGAGTGCAGCACGCGCGTTGTTGCCAAAGCCCATGCCGTCGCTGATGCCTGCGGCGATCGCCATGACATTTTTAACCGCCCCGCCCACTGAAACACCTGTCACATCAGTGCTGCTGTAAACGCGCAGATTGCCGCCATGAATGAGGTTGGCGGCCTCTTGTGCGAAATCGGCATCGTTCGCCGCGAGCGTGACCGCTGTCGGCAGGCCGCGCACTAGCTCTGCCGCGAAACTGGGGCCGGAAAGCGCACCCCATTTGGCGTTTCCGCCCAGTTCTTCCTGCGCGACTTCGTAAGGCAATTTGGTAGAGACAGGCTCCAGGCCTTTATGCGCCCAGATGAGCGGCTTGCTGATGCCGAGCTTTTTGATGTCCTGCAGGATGCCGCGAAAGCCAGCGGTAGGCACAACGGACAATATCAGGTCCGCATCTGCCGCTGCGACAGCCAAATCGTCTTCCACCTGCAAGTTATCGTTGAACGGGAAATCGCCCAGATACAACGGGTTTGCGCGCGCCTTGCGCATACCGGAGACATGCCCGGCATTACGCGCCCACAGGCTCACCTGATGGTTTTGGCTGATCTGCATCGCCAGCGCCGTACCCCATGCCCCCGCGCCCAGTACCGTTATCTTTGCCATTTACTGCGCTCCCCACAACTGGCTGCTTTGCACATAGCCGCTTATTCCGCCTGCATGTTTGATCTTGACCCAACCATTTTTATTATCCGCCA
Organism: Pseudomonadota bacterium; assembly: GCA_029781535.1. Classification (GTDB taxonomy): domain Bacteria; phylum Pseudomonadota; class Gammaproteobacteria; order Burkholderiales; family Methylophilaceae; genus Methylophilus. The sequence goes on along the minus strand of JAKOWL010000081.1, from coordinate 2,349 downwards.
CCAATTCCACCGCCACATCCTTTTCCAGCGTGGCCATCAGCGCCGCGTCTGCATTATCTGCCTGGCGTACCGCTGTATTTGCCGTTGCGATCACCATGCGCTTCTGCACAGTCTGCTTGGCCTCTACCCAGCTTAAGGTACCAGCTGCATCGCGAACCTTCAACCACTCGCCCAAGTTGACGATCACTTCCAGCGGATAATCCTGACCGAATATCAGCATCTTCTTGGCTTCAAGAGATGGTGCATCATAACTGACAGCCTTGGCCACCGAGACCGCGCGAAAATCCGCCGCCTGCGCAGAGCTTGCCAGCACAAAACAAAACACCAAGCCCGCGAACAGGCTTGGTGCTATGTGTAGTTTCGGCAAATGATTGCTCAAAGCAACTTCTAACTAGTTCGCTTGGGCGGCACCAGCTGCCTGCTGTTTTTGCTGCATGTATAAAGCCTCAAAGTTGATCGGGCTTAGCAACACCGGCGCAAAACCTGCACGAGTCACCATGTCGCTCACTGCCTCACGCGCATATGGGAACAGGATGTTAGGGCATGCAACACCCAGGATCGCGTCCATATTCTCTTCCGGCACGCCACGAATCACAAAGATACCTGCTTGAGATACTTCAATCAAAAATGCGGTTTTTTCGCCGATTTTCGCAGTCACAGTAACCTTAAGCTCAACTTCATAGACATCCGCATCCAGTCTTTGGCCGGCGTTACCCAGTTCCACATTCACTTGTGGCGCCGTGCGCTCGGTAAAGATTTGCGGTGCGCCTGGCACTTCTATGGAAGCGTCCTTGATGTAGAGTTTTTCGATACCAAATGCAGCTTGGTTCTGTGCGCCTTGGGCGGCGTTATTATCTTGTGCCATGATGTTCCTATTTTTAAATTCGAATGGATTAAACGCTATATTTTAGCTGTGTTTGTAATCGAAAGCATTAATTTATTTGACCGCCAGCAAAGGATCGAGGCCACCAGCCAAGTCCAGCGCGCGCAAGTCATCAAACCCGCCAATATGCTGGCCGTCGATATAGATCTGCGGCACGGTGCGGCGACCGGACCTCTCCATCATCTCCTCGCGCAGATGCGGCGCCAGGTCTACCCGAATCTCATCTATCTCGGTTACGCCTTTGCTGTTCAGCAAACGCTTGGCATTGATGCAGTAAGGACATACTGCCGTGGTATACATCGTTATCTTCGCCATTTGGTCAATCCTTCACCAGCGGCATCTTGGCCTCTACCCAAGCATCCAGACCACCCTGTAGGTTATTCAACTGGGTAAACTGCTGAGCCTGAAGAATCGTACAAGCCGTTTTGGATCGCATGCCGCGCTGGCAATTCACCAATACGGGCTTGTCTTTGTGCTTATCGATTTCTTTGATACGGCTAGCCAGTTCCGCCACTGGGATATTCTTGGCGCCCTGAATATGCCCGGCCGCGAATTCGGCTGCATCGCGCACATCCAGCACCAAAGGTTTGCTGCGGTTCAGCAGCATCAACGCTTCCGTCACCGAGACATTGGGTGCTCCGCCAGACTTACGGTTCAACATTGGCCAAAGCAAGGCCAGCCCAGATCCAATCGCCAAGCCTATCAGCAAGGCATTTTGTTTGATAAATTCCAAGTCCATTCCTTAACAACACCTTAAAATTCGGATAAATTAGCCCAGATTTTAGGCGATTCATTAACGCTTATGCGCGTCCGGCTATTATAATGGATGCTTGGCTGAATTTTAGATAGATTGTGAGTGCATCATGAAAATTACCCCGGTTATCCTGCTGATTCTGGACGGTTTTGGCTATCGCGAAGAAACCAAAGACAATGCGATTGCCATTGCGCGCACACCCAACCTGGACGCATTGAAGAAAAACTACCCGAACACACTGATCAATGCTTCCGAACATTTTGTCGGCCTGCCGGACGGACAGATGGGCAACTCGGAAGTTGGCCATCTGAACATCGGCGCAGGGCGCATCGTGTTCCAGGATTTCGAACGCATCAACAACAGCATCAGCAGCGGCGAGTTCTTTCAGCACCCTGAACTGCTGAAGGCCTTGCGTAACCTAAAAGCCACCGGCAAAGCCTTGCATATCTTCGGCCTGCTATCGGATGGCGGCGTACACAGCCATCAGGACCATATCCATGCCATGCTGGATTATCAGCCTCACCCAGGTTTACTTCACCAAGAAGCTGGAGGTGGAGGTGTGATGAAAGCTCTCCGCCGGGCCCTCAGCTTCCTGCGCCACCTGCTGCTCTACGGCCTGTTTGCCGTCTATCTTTCGCCCTTTTTCCTGGTTTTGATCAACTCATTCAAGAGCCGCCGGGAGATCCTCTCCAACCCCTTTGGGCTGCCCCCC
>JAKOWL010000080.1 GCA_029781535.1 Pseudomonadota bacterium | reverse complement strand
CATTTTCGGTCATCAACGGAATCTCGCCCATGTAGACTTCCTGCTCTTTCACCTCTTTAACAGTAGGCTTAGAAGCTTCCTTATCCATGATGGTCAGGCGCACTTTTACACGCAGCGGCACTGCATAGGTCAAACCGCGTTGTTGACACTCCTTAACATCAAAAGGCTCCGCACCGAGTTGATAAGAAACATAATCCAGACGTGCATTGCCAGAATGGCTGACAATCGGAAACACAGAGTTGAATGTCGCCTGCAAGCCGTCATTGATGCGCTTTTCGGATGCGACTTCAGCCTGCAGAAAGGCCTTGTAAGACTCTAACTGCATCGCCAAAAGATAAGGTACTTCTTGTACACTTTCGCGTTTGGCGAAACTCTTGCGGATACGTTTCTTTTCGGTAAAGGAATAGCTCATAGCATCTCCTGGTATTTTGAGGGTAGAGCAAAAAACAAATCTTGTTTGCTTTTTGCTCTAACTTCATTCGGACGACTGGTCATATCAACCAAATCTAAAGTTACAATTTGTTACAAATACACTCTTTGTAAAAATGGCGAAGGCCGACGGTTTCCCGCCAGCCCAGCCACTCGACAATTGTCGATTATTTCAGCTCAGCTTTAGCGCCAGCTTCAGTCAATTTTTTCAATGCATCTTCAGCATCAGCCTTGGATACGCCTTCTTTCACAGCTTTAGGCGCGCCGTCTACCAAGTCTTTAGCTTCTTTCAAGCCCAAACCTGTGATTTCACGTACTGCTTTAATCACGTTGATCTTGTTGTCGCCTGCGCTTACCAACATCACGTTGAATTCAGTTTGCTCTGCGGCAGCAGCTGCTGGAGCTGCACCACCTGCTGCTGGAGCTGCTGCTACAGCAGCGGCTGAAACACCGAATTTCTCTTCGATTTCTTTAATGAAAGCTGTCAGCTCCAATACGGTCATGTTACCGACTGCATCTAAAATATCTGCATTTGAAATTGCCATTTTTAATATCCTTTAAATCAATAAGTTACTGTATAAGTTAAGCCGCTTTTGCATCGCAGACCGCAGCCAATGCACGTGCGAATTTGGTTGGGATTTCATTGAGTGTGCCAGCAAATTTCGACAGCAACTCTTCACGACCCAAGGTTGCAGCAAGTGCTTGCACCCCGGCCAAATCCATCACCTCATTAGGCATCGCACCTGCTTTAATCACAAATTTTTCATTTGTTTTCGCAAAGTTATTCAAAACTTTTGCAGCTGCAATCGGGTCGGCAGAAATGCCGTACACCAACGGGCCTGTCATTTGACTCGCCAAACCTGCGAATGCAGTACCTTCTACAGCGCGACGCACCAATGTGTTTTTCAACACACGGAGATATACGCCAGATTGACGCGCCTGCACACGAAGGGTAGTCATGTCAGCCACGCCCATGCCGCGATACTCTGCGAGCACAATAGCCTGTGCATTACCAACCTGCTCACTTACCTCAGCGACAACGGCTTCTTTTTCTTTAAGGTTGAGACTCATCTATCTTTTCCTTCCGTTAAAAAATATTTTAACCATCCAACTTTCGCCGCATGGTTAAAACGCTTCGGGAGTTTTTGCATACCCCCGTTAACGGCGACCTATTCAGGCAATATCAACAATTACCAATATCCTGTAAGGGTTACGCCATCTGCGCTGGCATTGGATCCTAATAAACAGAGGAAAAGACCACTTACTCTCTTCTCGCCCATTTTTTATTTTCCGCTATTAAACCCAATCACTCAGGTACCAACGGTCTTTGATGCTCTTGCCGCCCGTTACTGCAGCAGCAAGCCCAAAGTTCTTATTCAAGCCGCTATTGTGCGACTTGATTCATTTCTTATGCGCCAACCGTTGCTTGGTCGATGCGAACGCCAGGGCCCATCGTGCTGGAAACTGACATTTTTTTCAGGTAAACACCTTTAGCAGATGCTGGTTTGGCTTTATTCAAAGCCTCAACCAACGCAGACAAATTGCCTTGCAACTGATCTACAGTGAATGACGCACGACCAATGGTGCAATGCACGATACCTGCTTTATCAGTACGATATTGCACTTGACCAGCTTTAGCATTTTTCACCGCTGTTGCAGCATCAGGGGTCACCGTGCCAACTTTTGGGTTTGGCATCAAGCCACGTGGGCCCAAAACCTGACCCAAGGCACCTACGATACGCATTGCGTCTGGTGTCGCGATAGCCACATCGAAATCCAGCATGCCGCCTTTTACCTGCTCGGCCAGATCTTCAAAACCCACGATATCAGCACCCGCTGCTTTTGCAGCTTCTGCGGCAGCGCCTTGTGCAAACACTGCAACGCGGGTTGTTTTACCAGTACCGTTAGGCAATACGATCGCACCACGGACCAATTGGTCAGATTTGCGCGCATCAATCCCAAGATTGATCACTGCGTCGACAGATTCATTGAATTTGGCTGTCGCACCTTCTTTTACCAAATTCAGCGCTTCTTGCACTGGGTAAAGTTTATTGCGATCTACTTTTGCGCGGAGCGCGTTAATACGTTTAGCCATTACACCACCCCTTCCACATCAATCCCCATACTGCGGGCACTGCCAGCAATCGTGCGAACAGCCGCATCCATATCAGCCGCTGTAAGATCTGGCATTTTTGTTTTAGCGATCTCTTCCGCTTGTGCACGCGTGATTTTTGCCACTTTATCGGTATGCGGACGAGCTGAACCTTTGTCAATTTTTGCAGCTTTTTTAATCAACACGGTTGCAGGTGGCGTCTTCATCACAAATGTGAAGCTCTTGTCTGCAAACGCTGTAATCACCACTGGAATAGGAAGACCTGGCTCCATGCTTTGTGTTGCAGCATTGAACGCTTTACAGAATTCCATGATATTCAAACCACGCTGGCCGAGCGCCGGACCTACTGGTGGACTTGGGTTGGCTTTACCTGCAGGAATCTGCAGCTTGATGTAGCCAATGACTTTCTTTGCCATTTTTTGCTCCTCGTTTGGGTACACTCGCTTTAGTTACCTAAAGCTCCCCGGTTAAAAAATACTACTGGTACTACTTAAGACTGTATTACTACGCTTCTTTTTCTACTTGGCTGAAATCCAATTCAACAGGCGTTGCACGACCAAAAATCACAACTGAAACACGTAGCTTGCTTTTCTCATAATTGATCTCTTCCACACTGCCGGAGAAGTCCTTGAACGGACCATCAATCACGCGCACAGCCTCACCTTTTTCAAAAGTAAGTTTTTGTGTCGGGTTAGATTTGCTGTCATCCATTCGCTGCAGGATGATTTCAACTTCTTTATCTTTAATTGGGGTTGGTTTTTGAGCGCTGCCGCCAATAAATGAGCTAACACGTGGCGTACCTTTCACTAGGTGCCACGTTTCGTCATTCATTTCCATTTGGACCAGGACATACCCTGGATACAGACGACGTTCAGAGATAGTCTTTTGACCACCCTTCATTTCCACCACTTCTTCTACCGGCACCAGAATATCGCCAAACTGATCCTGCAGACTCGAGCGGGCAATCCGCTCCTCCAAACCAGTCTTAACGGATTTTTCCATGCCTGAAAAGGCTTGCACTGCATACCAACGCATACTCATTAAGCACTCCGCCCCAACAACCAATTCACCATGTATGCAAAGCCGATATCAACGACCGCCAGAAACGCCGCCATCACAACAACTAGCACAAAAACGGCCACTGTTGTTTGTATCGTCTCTTTACGAGTAGGCCAAACCACCCGTTTAGCCTCGGCAACAGACTCACCTGCAAAAGTCAACGCGGACTGACCTGCTGGCGTGGTTCTAAACACCAGAACAGCAGCCACCAATCCTGCCAACACCGCAAGAATTCGCAACACCAGCGCCTTATCGGCCAAAAGATAAAAGCCAGCAATGCCCGCCGCAATCAGCAGCGCCGACAATACCAGCTTGATTTTATCTATCATACAGTCTTCTTTTAGCGACTCGCTCTCAAGTCGCCCTCTAATATTTGGCAGGCCAAGAGGGTCTCGAACCCCCAACCCTCGGTTTTGGAGACCGATACTCTACCAATTGAGCTATTGGCCTATCATTCTTTAAAACAGAAAGTTACGCTGGGCTAGCATAACTTTCCGCGCGTCTTATGTTGATTAAAAATTACTTAATAATTTTAGCTACGACACCAGCACCAACGGTACGGCCGCCTTCACGAATCGCGAAACGCAAACCTTCTTCCATCGCGATCGGTGCAATCAGCTCTACCGTGATGGATACGTTGTCGCCTGGCATCACCATTTCGGTACCAGCTGGCAACTCAACTGCACCAGTCACGTCGGTAGTACGGAAG
>JAKOWL010000064.1 GCA_029781535.1 Pseudomonadota bacterium | reverse complement strand
GCGTGGCAGAAAAGCATCGGTAAGACGCTGAAGGGGCTTGGGGCGATACTCGGCGGCATTGCAGCCGGTAAGATTGCCAAAGACTTTGTGACCACTGCCATGCGCACCGAGGTCTTAGACGTGGCTATGCGGTCTGTGGCTAAGTCCTCCGGCTATGCCATCCAGGCACTGCAGGAGCACCGTAAGGCCGTTATGGAGATGGGTATTGCGGAGCAAGAGGCTACCCAAATCCTCACCCGCTTTATGCAGGCTCAGCTTGATACTGCTTATGCTGCGAAAGTTGCTCGGGTTGCGCAGGATGCGGCGGTCATTGCAAATATGAACTCGTCCGAGGCCGCCGAGCAAATGACCGAGGCAATTGCCAAGCTCCGGCCAGAATTATTATCAGCCTTTGGCTTTACCCGCAATTTGAACGACATTTACAGCGATTATGCAAAAACTGTCGGCAAAACGGTAAAGCAACTTTCAGAGACTGAAAAGAAACAGGCCATGCTCAACTATATCCTCAAGGAGGGCGAGAAGATTGCTGGCACTTATGAGGCCAGCATGGGTGTGGTTGGAAAGCAGATTAGCTCCCTGCCCAGGTATTATGACACTCTGAAAAATGCTATTGCGAAGCCGCTGGCATTGCCAGCAGTTGGCGTTGCGGTAGAAGCCATCACCAATACGCTTAAAAGTGCCATCGCCTGGGCGGAGGCCAGCAAGGAGACCCTGCAGCGTTGGGGGCAGTCAATCGCTGGAGTAGTCAGGACAGTTGTTAAAGGCTTTAGTCTTATTACCGGTGCCATAGTGAAAAATTGGCAGGTTCTGAAATTCGTTGGCACTACATTCCTAACTTATATTGCATTAATAAAAGGAGCTGCTATTGCTACAACAATATTTAAGACTGCTTCTGCAGTTATGACAGGCACCATAGCGGCCAATGTGCCTGTCTTGAGTGCGTTAAGCATTGCGATAAATACCTATCGATTGCAGGTAGCCCTTGCTCCGGTAGCTACAAATATTTTTTCTGCTGCATTGTATAGATTACAGGCAGCTCTCTACGCCGTGCATGCTGCCCTGGGTCCCATCGGCTGGGTAATATTGGCTATATCGGCGGCTATTAGTGGCGGCATGGTGCTCTGGAACAAATATACTCAGTCATTGCAAAAAACAGCCTCTCTTGGCTTTGGGGACTTCCGCGTGGCGCAAGACGGTCTCGCCAAGAGCACCGGAAAGGCGGCAGACGCAAGCGAGGACCAAGCAGATGCCATTGAAAAAGCGGGTAAGGCGGCTAAAAAGAGCTTGGCCGGGTTCGATGAAATTCATCAATTGCAGAAAGATATGGCCGGGGGCGGCGGAGCCGGCGAGGATATACTTGACGAGTTTGATCTTGGCGGCATAGGCGGTATAGGCGGCGGCATTCCTGGCCTAGACACGGGCGATCTGATGGCTGATATAGAGCAGATAAAGCCCACGCTCAAGGGCTTCTGGGAATGGATCAAGCAGGGAGCCGGGAA
>JAKOWL010000033.1 GCA_029781535.1 Pseudomonadota bacterium | reverse complement strand
TGGGGTGGAAGCCAGCAAAGGGATTAAGGATGCTGCGAAAATCGCGGCATTCATGCAAGCAGTAGAACAAGCGAGGAATTAGAGATGCAACTATATGATATGCCGGATGCGCGTGGCCATTTTGGGCCTTTCGGCGGGACTTTTGTAGCGGAGACTTTGGTAGAGGCGCTGGAAGAGTTGCGTGTCATGTATGACAAGTATCGCAATGACCCTGAATTCTTGGCCGAATTCGCTTACGACCTTAAGCATTTCGTAGGTCGCCCAAGCCCAATCTACTATGCGGAACGCCTGACTAAAAAGGTAGGCGGTGCACAGATATTCCTGAAACGCGAGGATTTGAACCATACGGGCGCTCACAAGGTGAACAACACTATTGGCCAAGCGTTGCTGGCCAAACGCATGGGCAAGCCACGCGTGATTGCCGAAACCGGTGCGGGGCAGCATGGGGTAGCAACGGCCACTATCGCGGCCAGGCTCGGTTTGGAATGTGTCGTGTACATGGGTGCCGAGGATGTGAAACGCCAGGCACCAAACGTGTTTAGAATGAAGCTGCTGGGCGCGACCGTCGTTCCCGTCGAGAGTGGTTCAAAAACACTCAAGGACGCGCTTAATGAGGCGATGCGCGATTGGGTAACCAATATCTCCAATACTTTCTATATCATCGGTACAGTGGCTGGACCGCATCCTTACCCGATGATGGTACGTGATTTCCAGTCCGTGATCGGCAATGAAGCCAAAGAACAGATGCTGGAGATGGTGGGCCGCCAGCCGGATGCCATCGTAGCCTGTGTCGGTGGCGGTTCAAACGCGATGGGTATCTTCTATCCTTATATCGATGTACCAAATGTGCGTTTGATAGGGGTGGAGGCGGCTGGGCATGGCATGGAGACAGGCCAGCATGCTGCACCACTGACAGCACATAGCCCGGTAGGTGTTCTTCATGGAAATCGTACCCGCTTGATGCAGGATGCAGACGGTAACATCATCGAAACACATTCGATCTCTGCCGGCTTAGATTATCCCGGTGTCGGTCCGGAGCACGCTTGGCTGCAGGAGATCAAACGTGCAGAATATGTTGCAGTTACCGATGACGAGGCGATGGCCGCTTTTCATAATCTATGCCGCAGCGAAGGAATTATTCCAGCATTGGAGTCCAGTCATGCATTGGCTTATGCAGAAAAGTTGGCACGTGACATGCGCAAAGATGAGATCGTTCTGGTCAATCTTTCCGGTCGAGGTGACAAAGACATCAATACAGTAGCCAGATTGGCTAATATCACTTTATAAAACTAATCTAATCAATCACATGTCGCGTATTCAGGCTGTTTTTCAGGCGCTTAAGCAGCAAAACAAAAAAGCGCTTATTCCATACATCACTGCCGGGGATCCACATCCCAAGCATACTGTGAATCTCATGCATTCACTGGTTAAATCTGGTGCAGATTTAATCGAATTGGGTGTGCCGTTTTCAGATCCGATGGCGGACGGCCCGGTGATTCAGCGCGCCAGTGAACGTGCATTGGTCCATAAGGTGGGTTTGCGTCACGTGCTGCAGATGGTCAAAGATTTTCGTCAGCAGGATGATAAGACACCTATCGTACTGATGGGTTATGCCAACCCTATCGAGGCGATGGGCGCGGAAGCTTTTATTAAAGCCGCCAGTGAAGCAGGGGTGGATGGTGTATTGACTGTGGATTACCCGCCAGAGGAATGCGAGACGTTTATTGCAGGCTTGCGGGCAGCCGGCGTGGATAGTATCTTTCTGCTTTCACCTACTACTGAAACAGCGCGTGCCAAATTGATTGTCAAGCAAGCCAGCGGTTTCATTTATTATGTGTCATTGAAAGGTGTTACCGGGGCAGCTAACCTTGATATTGCTGAGGTCACACAGCGTGTAAATGAGATTCGTACCCAAACTGATTTACCCATAGGTGTTGGATTCGGGGTGCGAGATGCTGCTACGGCGAAGCAGGTGGCTGCAATTGCAGATGCGGTCGTGGTAGGAAGCCGAATGGTATTAGAGGTTGAAAAGTCTACTGACGAGAATTTGCTGTCCAACGTTAGCGCGCTGATGCAAGAATTGCGCGCAGCAATTGATGGTTGATAAGGAGTAAATATGGGCTGGCTTGATAAGATTCCTCAGAAAATCAAACGTGCGGTAGGTTCTACCAAAAGGAACACCGTTCCAGAAGGTCTATGGAGCAAATGTGATGTTTGCCAGACGGTACTATATCGTACCGATTTGGAGAACAATGCGGAAGTTTGCCCTAAATGTGGTCACCACAATCGCGTAGGAGCCAGAGCTAGATTAAATCATCTGCTGGACCCTGAAAAGCGCAAGGAAATCGGTGCAAATATTCAGCCGGTAGATGCCTTGAAATTCAAGGATAGCAGAACTTATGCTGACCGGATTAGAGTCGCTCAAAAGGAAGTTGGCGAGACGGATGCCCTCGTCGTGATGCAGGGCAGTATCCTGCAGGTGCCTGTGGTCGTGGCTGCGTTTGAGTTTAAGTTCATGGGTGGTTCCATGGGGTCTGTAGTTGGAGAGCGCTTTGTAGAAGGTGTAGAGGCGGCCATTAAACAGCATTCCCCATTCATTTGTGTTTCTGCCAGCGGTGGTGCTCGCATGCAGGAAGGTTTGCTGTCCTTGATGCAGATGGCCAAGACGAGTGCTGCACTTACCAAGCTATCACAGGCAGGCTTGCCTTATATTTCGGTACTTACTGACCCGACCATGGGTGGGGTTTCTGCGAGTTTTGCCATGCTTGGTGATGTGATTGTGGCGGAGCCTAATGCATTGATAGGTTTTGCTGGTCCGCGCGTAATCGAGCAGACGGTACGCGAAACATTGCCAGAAGGCTTTCAGCGTGCAGAATTCTTACTGGAGCATGGCGCAATCGATATGATTATAGATCGTCGTGAAATGCGCCAGAAATTGGCTACTTTATTATCCAGCCTGATGCGTCTGCCTAGCGTTGCTTAGGCCGGTCAATATTTTG
>JAKOWL010000030.1 GCA_029781535.1 Pseudomonadota bacterium | reverse complement strand
GGGCGGCTATACCACCAGAACGCGGTGCCTGCCGCAGCAAGCAGTAGAACGATGACTAAGATGCGTCGCATAGAATTTTTATGTTATTGAAAAGATTATTATGCTACTTTTTTAAAAGGGTTTTTCACGTTAATGCATGCTTTTTTGGCATACATCAAATTGACCATCAAACCGGCCAAGCGTTCGAACAAACCTAGATGGCGGATTTGACAGCCACGCCGGACACAAAGAATTCGCCACTAGCTACATGGTGTATCGTGCGCAAGTCGTCGTATCCTTCAAAATGCCACCTTCCATCGCTAAACACGCGTTCATCGGCATAGGCAGCTACCACTTCCGCTACGAACAAGTCATAACTGCTCTGGATATGCGGCTCGGGGATGATTCTGCACTCCAGCCAGCCCACACAGCCACTCACCAAAGGCGCGGTAATGTGCTGCGCGGCAAAAGTCTCAATGCCGAATTTCGCAAACTTATCGGTGTCCGCAAAGTCGCGGCCAGTAGTCGTGCCCACCTTGCGCACCATGTCCAGCTGCGCCACGCAGGGGATATTGATGGCGAACGTGCCTTCCGCCTCCATCAGCTCGCGGGTGTAGGTTTTTCTGTCAATCACCGCGGTGATTTTGGGTGGGTCAAAATCCAGCGCGCATACCCACGCCGCCGCCATGGTGTTGCGCTTGCCGTTGTGGGCAGAAGTGATGAGTACGGTCGGGCCGTGGTTGAGCAGTCGGTATGCGGTTTTGAGAATTACGTTATTCACTTAATGAATTAACTAAGGGTTATTTAGTCCCAGCCGTAGTATTTTTTGAGTAAGTCAGTTAGGAGATTACCAGCCATTCCAAGTTCAATTTGCCAAGAAGTTTCTATTGCTTTAGCCATCATATTTTGAAGCCATTTTTTTACTGCAGGGCCAAACCTTTTTTCTTTGATTTCAACTGTATTGACATCATTTTCAAGAGCTGTTTTTAGCTCAACAATTTCATTTTCACCAACACCAGACTGCTTGAGAGTTTCTGCCAGTGCTTGGAAATTCCCTTCCAAGTTAATGTTCGAGATTTTTTGTTTATTATTATTTCCAACAACTATAGTGGTATTGTTACCAAAGATGGCATTGTTAAATAAACTTGGGGTATCAATAGAATCACTACGATTTTTCACTTCTTCGTCTGAATCTATATTACCTAGCTGGTCTTTAAGACCTAACACAAAATCAAGTAAGCGTGATCTTACTTGAATGAAGATTTGTTCTACACTTGCTATACCAATGTCACACCATGCACTTTGAACAAGGAATCCACTAGCTAATCCTTTGCTTAGTAAGCCATTCATTTCCATCGGTATTGGTGCTTGTAGATGACCTTCGTTTTTATGAACAAGTTTTTCAAGGACAGCAAGCGATTGGTCCATTCGAGCTGTATTGTACATTTTCTTAATATTTTCTGGCAGATGACCTATCGGGATAGGATGGCTATTCGCTTGGTAAGCCATATTTGTTATGTTTGCTAGAACTCTGGCGCGAAGTATGCGATATTCAGGTAAGTTGTCTTCATCGGGGTAGCCATTTAGTTCATTGTTAACCCAATCGACTAACTCCTTGTGTCCGATTTTATGAAGTAGTACCTTTGTTTTCAGTAGAGCTTCCGTCAGCGAGCCCTCATTTGAGCTTAGTAATTCAATTATTTCGTCAATGAGCTTCAATTTGATTCTCAGCGACTACTTCTGCCACGCATCCCTGAGCGTCACCGTGCGGTTAAACACGGGCTTGCCAGCCGCGCTGTCTTTTCTATCTGCCGTAAAGTAGCCGTGGCGCTCGAACTGGAAAGTCTCGGCCGGTTTGGCGTCTTGTGCGCTGGCTTCGAGTTGCGCGGTGATGACTTTGACGGAATCGGGGTTGATGTCTTCCAGAAAGTCTTTGTCTCCGCTGCCCGGGTGCGGGTCTTTGAACAGCCTATCGTACATGCGGATTTCGGCCGCGTAGGCATGCGCCGCGCTCACCCAGTGGATATTGCCTTTGACCTTGACGCTATCTGAGCCCGGCGTGCCGGATTTGGTGTCCGGCAGGTATTCGCAATGCACCACGGTGACGTTGCCTGCCGCGTCTTTCTCGCAGCCGGTACATTTGACTACATAGCCATAGCGCAGGCGCACCATGTTGCCGGGGAAGAGGCGAAAGTATTTGGGCGCGGGTTCTTCCATAAAGTCTTCGCGTTCTATCCAGAGCTCGCGGGAGAGAGGTACGACGCGCTTGCCGAGTTCCGGCTTGAGCGGGTGGTTGGGCGCAAAGCAGTCCTCGCTTGAGTCTGCCGGGTAGTTGTCGATGACCAGCTTGATGGGGTCGAGCACGGCGATGCGGCGTTCTGCACTCTCGTTAAGGACCTCGCGCATGCAGTCTTCCAGAATGGTGTATTCGATCCACGAATCGGCCTTGCTGACGCCGATGCGGTCGGTGAACAGCTTGAAGCCCGCAGGCGTGTAGCCGCGGCGGCGCGCACCAGCCAGCGTGGGCAGGCGCGGGTCATCCCAGCCGCTTACGTGTTTTTCTTCCACCAGTTGAATCAGCTTGCGTTTGGAAAGCACGACATAGGTGAGGTTGAGCCGCGCGAACTCGTATTGATGCGGCACAGGCTGCGCCAGTAAACCAGCTTCCACCAGGCGCTCCATCAGCCAGTCGTAGAACGGGCGTTGGTCTTCGAACTCCAGCGTGCAGATGGAATGGGTGATTTGCTCCAGCGCGTCCTCGATCGGGTGCGCAAAGGTGTACATGGGGTAGATGCACCATTTGTCGCCCGTGTTGTGGTGGTGAGCACGGCGGATGCGGTAGATGGCCGGATCGCGCATGTTGATGTTGGGCGAGGTCATGTCGATTTTGGCGCGCAGAATTAGGCTGCCATCGGGGTGTTTGCCATCGCGCATCTCGCGGAACAGGTTCAGGTTCTCTTCCACGCTGCGATTGCGGTAAGGTGAATCCTTGCCCGGCTCGGTGAGCGTACCGCGATTGACGCGCATCTCCTCGGCGGTTTGCGCATCCACATAGGCATGGCCGCCTTGAATCAGCGCTTCGGCCGATGCGTACATGAAGTCGAAGTAGTCCGAAGCAAAGTAGAGGTTGCTCTCTTTTTTGCCATCTGGCGTGGCGTTGTCCCAGCCAAAGCCCAGCCAGCTCACCATTTCGGTGATGCTGTCCACGTATTCCTGGCTTTCTTTCTCCGGGTTGGTGTCGTCAAAGCGCAGGTGGCAGATGCCGCCGTAATCGCGTGCCAGACCAAAGTTCAAAAAGATGGATTTGGCGTGGCCGATGTGCAGATAGCCATTAGGCTCGGGCGGAAAGCGCGTGCGAATCTTGGCGAAATCCACTTGCCCAGAAGCCTGATGGGATGCGCCTCCCGGGCTGCCTGCCCATTTCTTGGCGGCGAATCTGTTTTCGGCCAGATCATTCTCGATGATGGCGCGGATGAAGTTGGAAGCGGGGGCGATGGGTGTTTTTTCTGATGACATGGCAATGATTCTGTTTGATTTGCCTGCATTTTACACCAAACATAAAAAACTAGCGGCGCGAATAAACGCTGAAAAGCGGCGCAGATGGGAACTTGGTGCCGGTTTTATTATTGCTTTTACCGGCTCCAAATTTGCTGGTGCTATGCCAGTTCTTGTTGTTGTGCCTGATTTTGCGTATGAGTTTCTTCTATCTGTACGCCAGACTTGTTCAGGTACAGTGCCATTGCTGAACGAGCGGTTTGCTGCTGATGTTCCGGCAGGGAATCGATATGCTGGTTGAACGCTGCGAGTTGCTGCTTGATATCACGGTTGCCAGCATCGCTTCGTTGGTTTGCGCCGACAGCCGTTTGCGCTTCGTGCTGCTCCAGCTTCATTGTGGCGATCTCTTTGGCGATGGATAGTTTTGCCTTGTCCATGTAGGTATTCTCATCGCCGATTTTTGCTTTTTCGTCAGCATTCATTTTGCTGTAGTCATCGCGTATTTGCGCTAGTGTCTGATTTACTTGCCCGTTTAATTCGGGGGAAAGCTTCAAGGCTTCTCCCAACACTTGATCTGAGGTGGGTTTTTCAGCAGGGACTTTCTCGTTAGAGCTTTTTTGATTTTCATAGTGATTGGCAACTGCATCGGCAGCTCCCTTTGCAAGTGCAACAGTTTGAGCGGCTCCCCGTATAAAACTGAGTACTGCAATCTTGGCACCTTCCAGTTCACTATCGGCGGCGGCAACGCGTAAATGTGTGTCAAAGGTGCCACCATAGCGAGTTGTCCCAATCAGGTAACCTACTTCCGGGTTGGCGTTGTCGTAATGGAATGCACGCACGAACCTGCCAGGTGTAGATAAACCCTGGCGGTACAGTTCTTCATCGTGTAATGCCAGCTTGGCATAATTGCGGTAATCGTTGTCGCTAAGGATACGGCGGAGTTCGTCGGAGTTTTTTGCAAACATGTCGCCACCCTTGTAGCTTTTGTTGAGAATGCCGGCATCCATTTTTCCATTCTCTACGGCTTCTTTAACAAATTCCCCTAATGGTTTCATGCTGGTCCTAAGCTCGGCTATCGTGACTTTTTTTGCTGCGGCCTCAGCCGCTTTTTTTGCAGCATAATGCTCGTAAACGTCTTTAACTACCTTTTCGCCAGCCTCCAGTAATTTTGGGATTGTCTTGCGGCCAATGGATGCACCTATGCCGATGATCGGAATGTCACCGCCCAATGCACTGTCGATTTGCAACTCTTCCAGTTGTTCTTTAGTGAAACCTTTGTCTTTTCCGTCGCTCACGGTAGTTCTCCCTGATATTTGATTTGAGAATTGACTCTCTACGGTGATTTGAACGGGACGGACTGCTGAAAAGGGTTAAATTTCTTCAAAAATTAGCTAATATGACATTGATTCTACAAAACCATGGGTTTTTGCAATTGGTTCCAATGCCACGTGATAGACTTGTATCCTGAATGAGCGCGCTGACTTTCCCGATTCTGCAAGTGCTGAGTGATGGCAAATTCCACTCCGGTGAGGATTTGGCAGACCGCTTTGCCGTAACGCGTGCCACCGTGTGGAACGCGATCCAGCATGCCGAGAAACTGGGAGTGGAAGTGTTTTCGGTGCGCGGACGTGGCTACCGTTTGCCGCAGGCCATCGATATGCTCGACGAGCAGGCGGTGCTGACCGCGATTGGCGAGCAGCGCGAGTGGTTCAACCTGCAGTTGCTGGATGAGATCGACTCGACCAACAGTTACCTGATGAAACAGGCAGCCAAAGGCGCACCACATGTCACCTGCGTGGCGGCGCATATCCAGACCAGTGGTAAAGGACGGCGAGGGCGCGCCTGGGTCTCGCATCTGGGCGCCAGCCTGACTTTTTCCCTGCTATGGCGATTCAATTGCGGTGCTGCTGCGCTCTCTGGCCTCAGTCTAGCTGTAGGCGTGGCTTTGATGCGCGCGTTCCAACAGCTTGGCGTGCCGGGCGTGTGTTTGAAATGGCCCAACGATGTGCTTTACGACAACAGGAAGCTGGCCGGGATTTTGATCGAGCTGCAGGGAGATATGGATGGCCCAAGTGCAGCGGTGATTGGTGTGGGTGTGAATCTGCGTCTGCCGGAGCAAGTGCTGAAGCGCATCGACCAACCTGCCATCGATTTGGCCAGTATCGGCGTGGCGGTGAATCAGGGTGAGTTGCTGGGTACTCTGCTGCGGCATTTGGCTGATGTGCTGCATGCCTTTGAGGATGATGGTTTTGTGGCTTTGCGTGCCGAATGGCTTAGCTACCATGTGTATCACAACCGGCCGGTACGCATGCTGATGCCGGATGGACGTGATGTGCACGGCACAGTGCGCGATGTGGCGGAAGACGGTATCCTGCTGGTGGAAACGGCTTTAGGGCTGCAGCGGTTCTCGGCAGGCGAAATCAGTTTAAGGACGGGCGTATGACGTTGTTGGTGGATATTGGCAATAGCCGTACCAAATGGGCGTTCAAGTTGGGCAGTGGTGTGCTGGGGGCAATGCACGCATGTGCGAATGCGGATATCGCAAATAATCAGGATTTGCGGCTCGCTGTGGGACAATCCACAAAAATCGTACTGGCCTGCGTAGCGGGAGAGAATGTGCTGCAGCAGTTCAAGATACTTGTCCCGCAAAAGTCTATGCTGCATGTGGTACAGGCACAGGCCGAGACTTGCGGTGTTTACAACGGCTATGAACAGCCGGAAACCTTGGGGGTGGATCGCTGGGCGTCGCTCCTTGGTGCATGGAGTACGCGTCGCGCACCGTGTGTGGTGGTGAATGCCGGTACAGCAATCACCGTGGATGCGTTGAATGCGGATGGCGAGTTCCTGGGCGGTACCATCATGCCGGGGCTAAGGCTGATGATGCAGTCGCTTAAAACTAACGCAGCTCAACTGGATGTGGATATCAAGGTTGCTCAGGTACCAGACTTCCCTACGCAAACTGCTGAAGCAATCTATGCAGGCTGCCTGAATGCCGTAATGGGCGCGATAAGTGCGATGGCGGGACATCTGGCCAAATATGGAGGCGCCATGCCGGAACTGGTGTTGAGCGGCGGCGATGCCGAGGTGTTGAAAAACGCGCTGCAGCAAGTGCCATTCGCTAATTTGCATGTAAAAAGCGTTATCATGACGGAAAATCTGGTGTTGCAAGGCCTGGCCTTGTGGGAGAAAGAGATCGTATGAGATGGTGGGTGTGGTTGCTGGTGTTGTTGAACCTTGGTTTGTTGACATATTTCAATTTCGATAAGATCGTGCCGCCTCACGTGGTGCAGGTCAAAGAGATCACACCAGAAAAGCTGAAGATATTGAGCCAGCAAGAGTTGGAAGCGATGCCGAAAAAGGAGGTGCAGCCCAAGCCTGAAGAGGCGGCACCAGCATCTGTACAAGTCACTTCCTGCTATCGCTGGGGTAATTTCAGTACAACCAATCTCCCCGCCGCACAAGTCGTGCTGGCACGTTTAGGCCTGCAGGCCGCGGTACGTCAGGAGAAAGTCGCACAACAGGACCGCCGCTATTGGGTATATTATCCACCGCTCAAAACTACCGAGCTGGCTAAGCAAAAGGCTGAGGAACTCAAAGCGCTGGGAGTGGAAGAGTTGTTCATTGTGCAGGACTCACAATGGCGTAATGCCATTTCGTTTGGCCTGTTTGCGGAAGAAGATCTGGCGTCCAAGTTGCTCAACGACCTGCAGGCCAAAGGCGTGAAGGGTGCCACCAAAGCGCTGCGTAACCCTGGCAAGGGATTGAGCAGTTTGCTGATTCAAAATGTGACAACAGAGAACGCGCTGGAACTGCAGAAAATAAAACCGGAATTCGTCGGCAGCGAGCTGGTGCCTGCGACCTGCCAGTAGATCTTATGGATAATAAAAAAGGCGCTTGTAGCGCCTTTTTTATTATCGGTTACCGTTTCTTGGGCGGCAACATATCGGTAATCGTGCCTTCCTTCAGTTCTGCTGCGAAACACACAGTCTCTGACAATGTAGGGTGTGCGTGGATGGTCAGCCCCAAGTCATGTGCGTCCGCGCCCATCTCGATCGCCAGTACGGTTTCTGCCAGCAATTCACCCGCATTGATACCGACGATGCCGGCGCCAATCACGCGATGTGTCTCTTTATCAAAAATCAGTTTTGTCGAACCTTCTGTGCGTGCGATCGATAAGGCGCGTCCGCTGGCTGCCCAAGGGAAAGAGGCTTTCTCGATCTCGATGCCTTTAGCTTTGGCTTCGGTCTCGGTCATGCCAACCCAAGCCACTTCCGGGTCGGTATAGGCAACGGATGGGATGACGGAGGCAATGAACTCGGTCTTGTGGCCGGCAATCACTTCTGCGGCCACTTTGCCTTCGTGCGTGGCTTTGTGTGCCAGCATCGGTTGGCCGACGATATCGCCGATTGCGAAGATGTGCGGTACGTTGGTGCGCATTTGTTTATCCACCGGGATAAAGCCGCGCTCGTCCACGATCACACCGGCGTTCTCGGCGCCAATCAGCTTGCCGTTCGGGCGGCGGCCGATGGAGACCAGTACGCGGTCATAGACCTGTGCCTCTTTCGGCGCGTTCTCGCCTTCAAAGCTCACATGGATGCCGTCTGGCTTGGCTTCCATTTTGCTCACCTTGGTAGAAAGCATGATGGCCTCGAAACGTTTTTCCATGCGTTTCTGCAACGGGCGAATCAGGTCGCGGTCAGCGCCTGGAATCAGGCCGTCCATGAATTCCACGATGCTGACTTTAGAGCCGAAGGCATCATACACGGTACCCATTTCCAGGCCGATGATGCCGCCGCCGATAACCAGCATGCGTTTAGGGATATCCGCCAGAGCCAAAGCGCCCGTCGAGTCCATGATGCGTTCATCTTCCGGCGCGCCGGGGAATTTGGTGGCTTGCGAACCTGCGGCGATGATGGCGTTATCAAAGCCAACGGTGGTGGTTTTGCCATCTGCTGCGGTCACGGAAATCTGGTTAGGGCTGGTGAATTTGCCTACGCCTTGCACCACTGTCACGCCGCGCATCTTGGCCATTTGTGCCAACCCGCCGGTGAGCTTGCCGACTACGTCGTTGGCTTTCCAGTTACGCAGTGCTTCCAGATCCAATGCCGGTTTGCCAAATGTCACGCCATGGTGTGCGGACTCTTCCGCCTCGGTCATTACCTTGGCGGTATGCAGCAAGGCTTTGGATGGAATGCAGCCTACGTTGAGACACACGCCACCCAAAGTGGAATAGCGCTCGATCAGTACGACTTTCAGGCCCAGGTCTGCAGCGCGGAAGGCTGCGGTATAACCGCCGGGGCCAGAACCCAAAACGACCACTTGCGCAGAAATGTCATTGTTGCCGGTTGCAGCTGCAGGCTGAGGAGCCGCTGCTGGTGCCTTTTCTTCCTGTTTCGGTGCAGGCGCCGGTGCGCTTGCGTTGGCTTCAGATTCCAGCAGCAGGATCAGCGAGCCTTTGGCAACCTTATCACCCACTTTCACTTTGACTTCCTTCACCACGCCGGCGTGGGAGGAGGGAATATCCATGCTGGCCTTATCGGATTCCAGCGTGATCAGCGGATCTTCCTTGGCGATGGTGTCGCCGGCTTTGACCAGAATCTCGATGACATCGACGCTATCAAAATTGCCGATATCCGGCACCAATACTTCAACAATATTGCTCATATGATTTTTCTATTTAAGTCATGCATGTAATGTCGGGATTTTATCATTAAATCGCGTTCAGTCTCCGCGTCGCACGCTTTCTTTGCCCCAATTTCGATAAAAAAATGTAATCGCAAAATCGGGCAAAAACCGGAAGGAATGCACATTGGCTTATGCTAATATTAAATCGATAATGGATACTTTTATTTATGATAAGCCTTTGATTTATAAGGGTAGAGCGGCAAGTGGCAACGCAGTCAGCCGTTTCGATGCGCATACGCGGGAAGCGATAGACGACGGCTGGGGTAGCCTGGACGAAGCCGCGCCGCCATTGCGCACAGAAGTGATGCAGGATGCCGCAAAAAGCGTCATCAACTATGTGGATTCTCCGGATATTCCGTTCGACCGCACTATCAATCCTTATCGTGGCTGCGAGCATGGCTGCATCTACTGCTATGCGCGTCCCAGCCATGCCTACCTGGGCTTTTCGCCGGGTTTGGATTTCGAATCCAGGCTGCTGATGAAAGCTGATGCACCAGAGCTCTTAAAAAAAGAACTTGCCAAGCCGGGTTATAAATGTGCGCCCATCGCACTGGGCATGAATACGGACGCCTATCAGCCTATCGAGCGCGAATACCAACTGACGCGAAAGATCATCGAGGTGCTGGCCGAGAGCAATCATCCGTTCAGTTTGGTCACCAAATCGGCATTGGTTGAAAGGGATATTGATTTGATCGCACCGATGGCCGCCAAAGGGTTGGCCAGCATCTTTGTCAGCATCACCACGCTGGACAGGCAAATCGCACGGCGGC
This sequence comes from Pseudomonadota bacterium, assembly GCA_029781535.1. Lineage (GTDB taxonomy): Bacteria > Pseudomonadota > Gammaproteobacteria > Burkholderiales > Methylophilaceae > Methylophilus. The sequence continues at coordinate 6,628 of JAKOWL010000030.1, read as the reverse complement.
TGGAGCCGCGCGCTACCGCGCCGGAACGCAGATTGGAAACCGTGCGCAGATTAAGTGAGGCGGGTATCCCTACTGGCGTGATGGTAGCGCCGGTGATTCCCGCGCTTACCGATCAATACATGGAGCAGATACTGGAAAAAGCCTATCTGGCTGGTGCACGTCGGGCGGGCTACGTGTTCCTGCGGCTGCCGCATGAGCTGGTACAGCTTTTCGAGACATGGCTGAACCAGTATTTCCCGCTCAAGGCGCGGCATGTCATGAGCCTGGTCAAGCAAAGCCGTGGTGGCAAGGCCTACCAGAGCGAGTTTGGCAAACGCATGCGCGGCGAAGGGTTGTTTGCCGACATGCTCGCTACCCGCTTCAACCTTGCATGTGAACGGCTGGGGTTCAATGAGGCACATTCACGTCTGGATACGACAAAATTTATGACGCCCATCGCCTGGAGATACAGACAGGATGGCCCACAGATGGGGCTGTTTTAATCAACGAATTTTTCATTGCATCAATCATTAGCCTGAAAGCCGCGTCCTGATTGGATTGCAGGGCATCGATGTGGATAATGAATGCGCGCGTGAGAGGTTTTTCTAGGACAAAAAGCGCAACTTTCTCCTCACTAGGAGTTTAAGAGGTGTCTGTAGGCGGATACGTCATGGCTAATGTACTCCGCTAAATTGCGCTACGTTGCTTATACTCAAGCCAGTTGCGTCAATGGATTATTTAACGTTATTTAATTAAAAGAGTAAAAAGGAGTAACATTTATATGATGGGTTGGATTAACTCACTTTAAAACTTAAAATTTCTAGCAGAGGAGAAAAAAATGAAAAAATATTTGTTAGTTTTTACAGGGGCTTTATTTTCAACATCAGCTTATTGCGGAGACGAGCAAGTACCGCCTTTCGCAAAAAACCACCATCTTAAGGAGCCTGCAGCTATTAGCTTGAATAATGGTAATGCTCAAATAGAAGGGCCTGCAGTCAAGAAAAGTCCGGCTCTAAAAACTATATACCGTAGTCCGCCAAATGAAAACTGTAGTGTCAATGGGGGTGGTTTTCCTGGGGCACACTGTAATGTGGACGCGAAAATTACTGCTGAGCCAGGATGGGTTGCGTGTAAATGGCTTGGAGTGGTAGTTTCAGGGCGCAATTCAACATATTCGATATCACATATGGATGTATTGCCTGGAGATACTCAAAATCCACCTAGGTACAAAACCTATCATTTTTCCGGTCTTGCGCAATCAGGCAATTGGGCCGATCCATATGGTTCTAATGTTGGTATTAATGGTTTTGGTATGGTCGAAATAAACGTAGATGCAACTCTTCAAGATAGATGGGATTATCAGTGTGAGTTGTAGTTATTCTGAATAATTACGTGACGGAAATTGATAAAAGGAACTGGCATAGCCAGTTCCTTTAGCTAAAAGCTACAGCAACAACCTTCTCACATCACTTAGCATCATCCGCAGGTGGCTGGTGAAGCGTGCGCCGTCTGCACCGTCGATGACGCGGTGGTCATAAGAGAGTGAAAGCGGGAGTATCAGGCGAGGCTCAAAATGCTTGGTTTGCGGGTTGTATACCGGCTGCATGGATGAGCGTGAAACGCCTAAGATCGCGACTTCCGGGCAGTTGATGATAGGCGTGAACATGGTGCCGCCAATCCCGCCCAGGCTGGAGATGGTGAAACAGCCGCCTTGCATCTCTTCCACTTTCAGCTTGCGCTCGCGAGCTTTGGCGGAAAGGTCCATCAAATCACGGGCGATGTCCAGTACGTCTTTTTGCTGCACGTCTTTTACTACAGGCACCACCAAGCCATCCGGCGTGTCGCAGGCAAAGCCGACATTGTAGTAGCTCTTCAGGATCAGGCTGTCGCCATCGGGCGAGAGCGATGCGTTGAAGTTGGGGTATGCCTTGAGTGCATTGACGGATGCCTTGATGAGGAAAGCCAGCATGGTAAGCTTGACGCCTTTCTTCTCGGCATCGGCCAGCATGGATTTGCGGAAATCTTCCAGATCCGTGATATCAGCTTCGTCGAATTGCGTGACGTGCGGTGCGGTGACCCAGTTGCGGTGCAGGTTGGCGCCAGACAGTTTTTTGATGCGTGAGAGCGGTTTGGTCTCGACTGCGCCGAACTGGCTGAAATCGATGACCGGCATAGGCAGTGTGGCCAATGCACCCAGGCCGGCGCCCATGTTCTCGCTGCGAGGCTTGGCCAGCTCGCCTTTCACATAAGCTTGTACATCACCTTGCAGGATGCGGTTCTTGGGACCGGTGCCTTTTAGCAGTGCCAGGTTGACACCTAACTCACGTGCGAATTTGCGCACGGATGGGCTGGCGTGTGAGAGTTTTCCGCTGCTGGCGACGGCATGTTCACCTACAGGCAATGGCTGCTGTGCAGGCTGAATGACTTTAGGTGGTTCCGGCGCAGGACGGGTCGGCTCTGGCACAGCGGCTTTTGGTGCTTCGGCCTGCGGTGCAGGGGCTGGTGCGGCAGGTTTTTCCGCTGGTTTGCTTTCTGCGGCACCGCTGGTTTCCATCGTCAGGATCAGCGTGCCTTGCGCGGCTTTGTCACCTACCTTGATCTTGATTTCTTTCACCACGCCGGCAAATGGCGCAGGAATGTCCATCGAGGCCTTGTCGGATTCCAGTGTGATGAGTGAGTCGTCTTTCGCGACCGTATCACCAGCCTTGACCAGCACTTCGATGACATCTACAGAATCGAAGTTGCCAATATCGGGAACGAGAACGTCTTGTAATGCCATGTTGTTTCCTTAAACGTGCGCTGGGTTTGGCTTGTCGCCATTCAGTTGGTATTTTTTCACTGCTTCAGCCACTTTGGCTGCAGGCAGCTTGCCTTCATCGCTCAGGGCTTTCAATGCAGCCACGGTGATGTAGTAGCGATTGACCTCGAAGAAGTCACGCAAGGCTTCGCGGCTGTCGGAACGGCCAAAGCCGTCGGTGCCTAATGCCACGAACTTGTTCGGTACAAAGCGCTGGATCTGCTCGGCAAAGCTCTTCATGTAGTCTGTGGAAGCGATGACAGGACCTTTCGCGTCTTTCAGACATTGCCCTACGTAGCTTACGCGCTGTTTCTTCTCAGGATTCAGCATGTTCCAGCGATCGCAATCCAGGCCTTCGCGGCGCAGCTCGGTAAAGCTTGGTGCGCTCCATACATCGGCAGAAACGCCCCAGTCTTTTTCAAGCAGTTCGGCAGCGGCAATCACTTCACGCAGAATCACTCCGGAGCCCATCAGCTGGACTTTCTCGCCTTTGGCTTTGGATTTGCTGAAGTTGTACATGCCTTTCAGGATGCCTTCTTCGGCGCCGGCAGGCATGTCAGGGTGGCCATAGTTTTCGTTCATCAGGGTGATGTAGTAGTACACGTCTTCCTGGTTCTGCACCATGCGGCGCAGGCCGTCCTGGATGATCACGGCCAGCTCGTAGGCAAATGTCGGGTCATAGGAAACGCAGTTAGGAATCGTGGCGGACATCAGGTGGCTGTGGCCATCCTCATGCTGCAAGCCTTCACCATTCAATGTGGTGCGACCTGCTGTCGCGCCCAGCAGAAAGCCGCGCGCACGGCTATCGCCAGCCAGCCACGCCAGATCGCCGATGCGCTGGAAGCCGAACATCGAGTAATAGATATAGAACGGGATCATCTGCTTGCCAGAAACGCTGTAGGAGGTGGCCGCTGATAACCAGCTGGAGAATGCGCCAGCTTCATTGATGCCTTCTTCCAGAATCTGGCCGTCTTTGGATTCCTTGTAATACATCACCTGATCGGAATCCTGTGGCTCATAGAGCTGGCCCTGACTTGCATAGATGCCCAACTGGCGGAACAAGCCTTCCATGCCAAATGTTCTAGCTTCGTCCGGCACGATAGGCACGACATATTTGCCGATCTCCTTGTCGCGTACCAGTGTGGACAGGATACGCACGAATGCCATCGTCGTAGAGATCTCGCGGCCTTCACCAGTGGCCTTCAGCATGTTTTCGAACGCGGAAAGCTGCGGTACGGTGAGCTCGTTGCCTTTGCGGCGACGTTGCGGCACAAAACCGCCCATCGCAGCGCGACGCTCGGCCATGTATTTCATCTCAGGGCTGTCTTCAGCCGGTCTGTAGAAGCTCAAGTTTTCTACCTGCTCGTCTGTGAGCGGCAAATCAAAGCGGTCGCGGAATTTCTTCAGTGACGCGATATCCATACTCTTTTGCTGGTGGGTGGTGTTTTGCGCCTCACCGGCAGTGCCCATGCCGTAACCTTTGACGGTCTTGGCCAGAATCACGGTTGGCTGGCCTTTGTGGTTAGTTGCTGCATGATAGGCTGCGTAGACCTTGCGTGGGTCATGGCCGCCACGGTTCAGGCGCCAGATGTCATCGTCGGACATTCCAGCCACCATTTCCTTCAGTTCAGGATATTTGCCGAAGAAGTGTTCACGTGTATAGGCGCCGCCTTTTTGCTTGAAGTTCTGGTATTCGCCATCCACGCATTCTTCCATGCGTTTTTTGAGCAGGCCGTCCTTGTCCATGGCCAGTAACGGATCCCAATAGGAGCCCCAGATGACCTTCAATACGTTCCAGCCGGAGCCGCGGAAATCAGATTCCAGCTCCTGGATGATCTTGCCGTTGCCGCGTACCGGACCGTCCAGACGTTGCAGGTTACAGTTGATGACGAAGATCAGGTTGTCGAGCTTTTCGCGCGCTGCCAGGGAGATCGCGCCCAGGGATTCCGGTTCGTCCATCTCGCCGTCGCCGCAGAACACCCAGACCTTGCGGTCGCTGGTGTCGGCGATGCCGCGGTCATGCAGGTATTTCAGGAAACGTGCCTGATAGATGCCTGCGATAGGGCCTAAGCCCATGGATACGGTCGGGAACTGCCAGAAGTCAGGCATCAGCCATGGGTGCGGATAGCTTGGCAAGCCATTGCCGCCGGTTTCCTGGCGGAAGTTGTCCATCTGTTCTTCACTAATGCGGCCTTCCAGATAGGCGCGGGCATAGATGCCTGGCGAAGAATGGCCCTGGAAGTATACGCAGTCGCCGCCGAAGTTCTCGTTCGGCGCGCGGAAGAAGTGGTTGAATCCGGTATCGTACAACGTGGCTGCGGATTGGAAGCTGGCGATATGGCCGCCTACGCCGGGGGATTTCTCATTGGCGCGCAATACCGTCATGACGGCGTTCCAGCGTACCAGTGCGCGGATGCGGCGTTCCATTTCCGGGTCGCCCGGCAATTTGGCCTGCAGGTGTGTCGGGATGGTATTAACGTATGCTGTCGTCGCGTTGTAAGGCAAGTTGGCGCCAGAGCGTCTTGCCTGGTCAATCATTGCTTCCAGCAGGAAGTGGGCGCGTTCTGTGCCTTCGTTCTCGATAACGGCGCTTAACGCTTCCAGCCATTCTTGCGTTTCTTGCGCGTCAGTTTCCTGAATTCCGGTTTGTGGATTAATTGCCATGCAGGGGAAATCTCCGTAATGCAGTTACACTCGTTATAATGTCATGTAACTTAGTGATTGTGGTGTGTAGTGCTTTTTCATCCAAGCGTAAGTTTGGCGTTTTTATGGGTTTTGGTCAAGTTAAACGGTTGTTTTTGATGACCGAATTTTACGAGATTCGATAGGCTTGTGCTGGATTTTATATTAGGGTTAAGAGTGTGAAAATGGCGATTAATTTGCAACAATTTGCGGCGATATGCACTGAAGATTCATTAAAGGCATATCAACATGTTTTGTTGGTGCTGGATGAGAAAACGCAGAACGGTTATCCGTTCGAGCGTTTTCTGCTGGATAAGTTGAAGCGTGGGCATGACAAGTTCTCGGATATCGAGAAAAGCCCGGTGACATTGGAGCTGCCAAGTGGCGCCTTGGCAAGCTTTGTCGTGCTGAAGGCCAACATCAGTATGTTCCAGCAGCATACGCTGCTTAGAAAGGCGCTCAAGCCCTTGTTAGGCGAGTATCCCGAGACGCTAGCGATCTGTGTGTTCGGAGATGAGCAGACAAGACAGGCGCATGCTTGTGCTGCCTATTATGTGGCGATGGTGAACGCACAGCAGCTGCCTTCCCTGAAAAAGGACACCAAACATAAGCCATTGAAAAACATGGTGATCCATGGTTTCTCTACAGAGCATCAGTATGACAGCGTGAATGCCAGGGTGGCCGGTAACGCCTTGTGCCGCACACTGACGATGACGCCACCGAATCAGCTGACCCCTACCATTTATCGTGAAAAGATCGCCACGCTGGCCAAGGATTATGGCTGGCAGCATGAGGAGTTCGATATGGCTGCCCTTCGCAAGATGGGCGCAGGCGCTTTTGTGGCTGTGGGTCAGGGCAGCGATCCGGAAGATGCTGCAATCGTGCATCTGACTTATGCGCCAAAAAATGCCGGCAAATACATCGCGCTGGTGGGTAAGGGCATTTGTTTTGATACGGGCGGGCATAACCTCAAGCCGGCAAAATACATGTACAACATGCATGAGGACATGAACGGCAGCGCAGTTGCGCTAGGTGTCTTGTTGGCTGCGACGCGCATGCAACTGCCGGTGAAGCTGGATTGCTGGCTGGCGATCGCGCAGAACCATATCAGCCCATTGGCTTACAAGCAGAACGATGTCGTCAAGGCGCTGAATGGCATGACGATCGAGG
>JAKOWL010000025.1 GCA_029781535.1 Pseudomonadota bacterium | reverse complement strand
CAAACCAAATAAAGTGTGGCGGATATTGCAGAACAAGAATAAGAGGCGACAGCTATGACAGCGGAGGTCATAATATCTCGCTAGGAGATGCTGCATACACCATAGACAGCATTTACAAGATTAATTTATAAGGGAGAATCGAATGATAGAGATTAAATTACTTGCCAACAGGCGGTTTATATATTCAAACCGAAAACACAGCATAGTGATAACGGCGGAAAACAAGGCAACGAAAATAAATGTACTGTTCCCCGATGAATACGAAGAGTATTCCAAACGGGTGGACTTTGTAAACTCTCAAGGCAAGCCGTGGACGATAGCGTTGTTTACACCGGAATACCAAGAATACCCGGCAAATTTTAATAAAAGTGTGTTCTCGTTTACACTTCCAAACGAAGTAACAAAGCCGGGAGAACTCAAGATGCAGTTTCTTGCATACAAACCCGATGAGAGTTTGACGGCTGTGCCGTTTGAGATAATACCTATACAGATTGATGAGGGCATTACCTGCTTTAAGAAAGGCGGAAAGAGCAATCCCGACCTGCTCATATTAAGCTACAACCAGTCAACAGAGGCGCTTTTCAATTCGCAACAGGCAAAGAGCGTGTCTGAAACAGCAGAAACCAATTCAATTAACGCAGTAGAAAAAGCTAATCAGGCGGAAACAGCGGCAGAAGGAGCGGAGCAAATAGCAAACACCGCAATAGAGATTGCACAAACAGCCGAAGGCAAGATAGAACAAGCTGAAACAGTGGCAACTGCTGCTGAGCAAAACTCATTACAGGCATTATCCATTGCAAACGACGCAAACACAAAATCTGATAATGCGGTAGCAACATCGGGGCAGGCATTAGAGAGTATAGGGGAAGCTTTAAGCACAGCCCAAACGGCAGAGGACAATTCTGCGCAAGCAATGCAAACGGCAAGCCAGTCGGCAGCCCAAGCGACCTCAGCCAGCAATGCGGCGAATGAGGCAAAGGGGATAGCCGAAACAGCAGATAGCAACGCACAAAACGCATTAACGGTATCACAACAAGCTAAAACGATATCCCAAACAGCGGATAGCAAGGCAAGTGATGCGGTGGCAACATCAGACAATGCAATGTTGAAATCCGACCTTGCAAAGAGTGCAGCGGAATATGCAAAGAATAAAGCTGATTATGCATCAGACCGCGCAGATGAGGCAGTGGATATAGCAACCGATGTTTCCTCAACGGCTGTGCAAGCAAAGACTAAAGCTGACCAAGCATATCAAGTAGCAACGACCGCTCAGAACCTTATAACGGTAGCGTTAAATGATTCAGCCAACGCAATGGCTATAGCAACTGGAATTGATGCAAAAGCGGAACTTGCATTGACCCGTTCACAGGATGCATTGGATGATGCCGATGTAGCCAAGACTAAGGCTGACACAGCTTTGCAAACGGCTCAAGATGCAATGAGCCTAATAGAGGATGCTGACCAGAAAGCAGAAAACGCTGAAACGGTGGCAAGCCAAGCGCAAGCCACAGCAAATCAAGCTAATGATGTTGCTACTACCGCCCAAACAACGGCAGAGAATGCTGACACCAAAGCTGAACAAGCGATAACTAAAGCGGATACAGCAGACAGCAAGGCAGACAACGCTCTTACCCAAGCTGGAGCCGCTCAATCGGAGGCTCAATCAGCCGAGCAAAATGCATCGCTTGCTTTAACGGCAGCTCAGAATGCAGAAAACACGGCGAATGATGCTAAGACTATAGCCGAAAGCATACCTCCATTGCTAGATAGCAAGGTAGACAAAGTAACGGGCAAAGGTTTGTCCACAGAAGATTATACAACAGCAGAGAAAAACAAGCTTGCAGGGATAGCTGTGAATGCCAACAACTATACTCATCCGTCAAATCACCCGGCAAGCATTATAACCCAAGATGCAAGTAATAGGTTCGTAACTGATACTGAAAAGTCGGCTTGGAACAACAAAGCGGAAAAAGCAACAGCTACAACCTCAGCAAACGGATTGATGTCATCAGCT
>JAKOWL010000023.1 GCA_029781535.1 Pseudomonadota bacterium | reverse complement strand
GGACCTGCTGCCGAAGGTCTTGCCTTCGACAATCTCATAGAACAACGGATCGACGTGCAATTCGGTAATGGTGTAGTCGGTGATGCCGATTTGTTCGAGCTTCTTTTCATGAAATTCAAGCTCTTTTTCGGTTGCGACGTGCACTTTGCCCAACATATACTCCGAGTAAAGCATCCTTTGCTTGTCGTCCAGTTCTTCATTGATGTCAATGCGCCACTTAGCAAAAGCCGCCTTATAATTACTCATTGACACATACACATCTTCTAATTTTAGGTGTGAATATCGATGCTGTTGCTCAAGTGTCCTCGCCTGCATACGTTCCATCTCCTCCTCTTTAGGTCAACCTCGCCTCCAGTGGCGGCTTTTACACCAAGTTTGGACAAATTAGGTTCGATTGCCGGGTACGGTAGTGGTTCCTGTGCCCTCATCGAGTAATGGCAGAATACCATTATCTACTAAATCGTTATTGGTTACAAAGTTATCCACATTAAATTCTGTATCAATACGGATTCCGCATCCTGCATTTCCTGCACAGCGATTGTTTTGTATATTGCTGTTCTCAACTAGTATTAGGTATATGCCATCCTCACCGTTATCAGAGGCAGTATTACCAATGATAGTGGTTTTAATGCAATCCCAAACGCCGATTCCATGATAACCGTTCTCGTTTGCCACGTTCCCAGCAATAACGTTATCTTGTGATGAATCAAAATCCCCAAGCCCTGCCACAGCTATTCCGTGGCCTTGGTTGCCGCTAACAGAGTTGTTGTTAATATTGTTTCTATGAGATGCCTCTCTCAGCATAATCCCGGCCCAGGTATTGTCATTTGAAGTATTGCCTTGAATTATATTTTCGCTCGATTGCACCAAATAGATGCCTGTATTGATATCTATGTCTTGCCCCCCAGACTGCAAGCACTTATTGGCTATTACGCTGCACCGATTCGACTGATACAGGTATATCCCTTGCTCATAATTCCTCCGGCAGACGTTGGCCTCGATGGTGATATCCTCGCTACCGATTACCTTAATCCCTGCCCCGTCATTGTCCGTGCAGTGATTGCCTATCAGGGTAACTTCGCTTGCAGTATCCACCACAATGCCGGCGCCGCTCATATTGTGACAGGACACGCCCTGCACTTTGCCGCCCTGGGTGCTTATCTTGATGCCGGCCTCGCATGTGGCCTGCCCCTTGTTGCCGTCAATGGACAGATCCGCAAGCTGGACGTTGTTGCC
>JAKOWL010000011.1 GCA_029781535.1 Pseudomonadota bacterium | reverse complement strand
TGCCATCGATTGGCTGACCCAAAGAGTTAACGACACGGCCAATCAATTCCGGGCCAACTGGCACTTCCAGAATACGGCCGGTACATTTACATGTATCACCCTCGGTGATATGTTCGTAATCGCCCAATACCACAGCACCTACGGAGTCACGCTCCAGGTTCAATGCCAAGCCAAATGTATTGCCTGGGAACTCGATCATCTCACCAGACATCACGTTGGAAAGGCCGTGAATACGCACGATACCGTCAGTTACGGAAATAACCGTACCTTGTGTGCGCGCTTCGGCAGTAGTGGAAAAGTTTTCTAATCTGCTTTTGATTAATTCGCTGATTTCTGATGTGGATAACTGCATGTTAACTCCTGATAATTTCCTTAGCCGTCATTACGCGCTGAGCGTGTAGGCGAGATTTTGTAATTGACCTTGAACGGACGCATCAATCACGGTGTCGCCCACAATAATTTTCATACCACCAATGATTTCCGGGTCTACAGAAACAGTGGCCTCTATTTTCTTGCCAAATTTAGCTTCGAGCTTTTTAACCAGATCTTTGGTATCTGCTGCGGTGATTTTAGACGCAGTGATGATTTTCGCATCCAGCGTACCTTCATCTTGGGCCTTCAATTCTTCAAAGGCCTCCGCGATAGCAGGCAAAATAGAAAGACGGCCGTATTCCACCAGCGTTTTAATCATGTTTTGACCTTGCTCGTTGAGCTTGTCGCCACATACTTTTAAAAAGCTTGCTTCCAAATCGCTGCTTAACACTTTCGGGTTGTTAATGAAGTCTTTCATTTGTTCATTCTGCGCAACCGCGCTAGCAATGCCCAACATTTCTGACCACTTGGCAAGGGATTTTTTCTCCTTGCCCAATTTGTAAGCCGCTACAGCATAAGGCCGTGCGATGGTGGATATTTCTGCCATTTAGTCTTCCCTTTTGCTTTCTGCTTATAGCTCTGCCGCCAATTTAGAAAGCATGTCACTGTGCGCTTTCGCATCAATTTCTTTACGCAAAATTTTCTCTGCGCCAGCTACTGCCAATTGTGACACCTGTGCGCGCAAACCTTCTTTGGCGCGGTTCACTTCTTGGTCAATTTCAGCTTTGGCACCAGTGATAATGCGGTCACCTTCTACCTTGGCCGCATTTTTTGCGTCTTCGATAATTTGCGTAGCACGTTTCTCAGCTTGACCGATAATATCGGCAGCCTTTTGTTTCGCTTCGTTCAAAGCAGCTTCGGATTTTTTCGCTGCGGCTTCCAAGGCGTTTTTACCTTCTGTTGCAGCTGCCAAACCGTCCGCTATTTCTTTTTGGCGTTTTTCAATCGCGCTCAAAAGAGGAGGCCAGACAAATTTCATCGTGAACAGAATCAGACAGATGAAAGCTGCAGCCTGAGCGAAAAGCGTAATATTGATATTCATGATTGCTCCTGTTAGCGTTTATTCGCTAAACAAATGACCGATTAGTGAGCCGCTTGAACCACGCTCAACAATGGGTTTGCGAAAGCAAACATCATAGCCAGACCAACACCGATAATGAAAGACGCGTCGATCAGGCCCAACAGCAGGAACACTTTACCTTGCAATGCAGGGATCATTTCTGGTTGACGTGCTGCACCATCCAAAAAGCTAGCACACATTCTGCCAATACCGATACAAGCGCCAGCTGCACCCAGACCGATGATTAAACCAATACCAATGCCTGTGTAGGCTTGTACCATTGCTACTGCTTCCATGTTGTTACCCTCTCTAAAAAAGTTACTACTACAAAATCAAAATTAAGAACTACCAAAACCTTTAATGTGACTCATGTGCCATGGCCAGATACACCACAGTCAACATCATGAAAATGAATGCCTGCAGCACCACGATCAAAATGTGGAAAATCGCCCAGCCCAATGTCAAGATACCACTTGGGATTGCCCAGCCAAGGCCTGACGCCGCCCACATACCTAACAGCAGGAAAATCACTTCGCCAGCATACATGTTGCCGAACAACCGCAAGGAATGTGACAGCGGTTTGGAAACATATTCGATCATGTTGAACAGGAAATTGAGTGGCGCGATCAGGATATTGGTGCCAAAAGGTGAGAAGAACAGTTCGTGGATCCAGCCACCCAGACCTTTAGCCTTGATGGCGAAAATGATCATCAGCGCCCATACAGTCAAAGCCAGTGCA
>JAKOWL010000241.1 GCA_029781535.1 Pseudomonadota bacterium | reverse complement strand
GCCGTAACTATAACGGTCCTAAGGTAGCGAAATTCCTTGTCGGGTAAGTTCCGACCTGCATGAATGGCGTAACGATGCCAGCCCAGTTGAGTTGTCGGCAAATATTGACCATGTTTTGGCAGCGGCATTTTGGATCGATGATGCCGCCGGGTGCAGCGACGAAGATGCTGGTGGGCGGCAGCTGGGTTTGCTGCAAGCGCTGCATGAGTTCGGCGCTCTCTTGCATGCCGGCTTCGCCATGGAGATATTTCTCAGTGACGCGGCAAATCTGGCTTTCGCGTATGCCGATTTCCTGCAGAATCTCTAGATAGGACGGTTCAAATGTGCCAAGCCTGAGCATGGCGCCAATTTTCAATTTGTCCATTGATAGTTCCCTTTTAGTTAATGTATTATCTTGAACATGAAGGCGTTGCCGCCGCTGTTGATACTGATTTTCCGGTCATTGATTTCCTGTTTCTCGCTTGTTATGACATTGCCGTCGAGGTCGCAGGCCTTGATTTCTGCTTGAGTAACATTAGCCCAAGTTGGGATTTTTGCCAGGTCTATGTGCACTTTTTCTGCCTGCTTGAATGGCGCTGGGATGAGCGTCAACTGATCCGCATCTTTTCGCAGGATGTACGCTTGTGCGCCTATAACTGTCGCCGCCTTGTTTAGGCCGTCGGAATACTCTAGGTTCTCTGTCCACATAAAGTCATGGCGACGTCCATCCTGGATGATGGAATACGACTCGCAGTGGCCTGGGAGATACACGGCAAAGCCATCGGGTGGTAAGAGGTACTGCTTGTCATGCAAAGTGATTTGGAATTCATCTTCGGCATGGAGATTTGCTGCTGCCTGCAAGTTGTTTTGATAAATCAGCTTCACCTGATTTTGCGCGATGGCGCCGGCCGCGATAGCCTTTTCGATGGGCGCTAAGTCGCCGTTGACATGGTAGAGTATCTCATTGATGGGTTCTAAGACGTAGAATTTTTGCAGCGGCTGGATAAGAAAATAGCTTCTGATCATACAGGGCGGAAGTGCCTTGCTGTATGGTTCACCGTGATAGCATCCGTTAAGGTGTGCGGT
>JAKOWL010000067.1 GCA_029781535.1 Pseudomonadota bacterium | reverse complement strand
CATCTGAACATCGGCGCAGGGCGCATCGTGTTCCAGGATTTCGAACGCATCAACAACAGCATCAGCAGCGGCGAGTTCTTTCAGCACCCTGAACTGCTGAAGGCCTTGCGTAACCTAAAAGCCACCGGCAAAGCCTGGCATCTCTTCGGCCTGCTATCGGATGGCGGCGTACACAGCCATCAGGACCATATCCATGCCATGCTGGATTTTGCCGCCAAAGAGAATCTGACTAAAGTTTATGTGCACGCTTTCCTGGATGGCCGCGACACACCGCCGAAAAGCGCTGCCGCATACATCGACAAGCTTGAGGCACACATCAAGAAGATAGGTGTCGGCAAAATAGCCAGCATCAGCGGCCGTTTTTTTGGCATGGACCGCGACAAACGCTGGGAGCGGGTTGAAGCCGCATACACCATGTTCACCGAAGGGGTGGGCGAGTTCATAGACGACAGCGCGTCCAAGGCATTGCAGGACGCCTATGTGCGTGGTGAAACGGATGAGTTCGTAAAATGCACCGTGATCCACAACCCGAATGAACCGGCCATCAAGCTGGAAGACGGTGACTGCGTCGTGTTCATGAACTTCCGCTCCGATCGCGCACGGCAAATCACACACGCCCTGCTGGCTGAGGATTTTGATGGCTTCCATCGCCGCCATGTGCCTAAGCTTTCCGGTTATTTCACCCTGACGCAATACGACAAGAAAGAAGTAAAAGCCGTACCAATTTTCCCGCCGTTCACTGTCAAGAACACACTGGGCGAACATCTGCAGAGTCTGGGGCTGACCCAATTACGGATCGCCGAAACAGAGAAATACCCTCACGTGACTTTCTTCTTTAACGGCGGCGAAGAAAAAGTGTTCGAAGGTGAAGACCGCATCCTGGTACCTTCTCCAAAGGTAGAGACTTACGACATGCAGCCGGAAATGAGCGCGCCGGAGGTCACTGACAAACTGGTTGAAGCAATATTGAGCAAGAAATACAACACCATCATCTGCAACTATGCCAATTGCGACATGGTGGGCCACACAGGCAACCTGCAAGCAGCCATCAAGGCTGTTGAAACATTGGATGCCTGTATCGGCCGAGTCGTGAGCGCGATGCAGAGCATCGGCGGGGAAGTGATTATCACAGCCGACCACGGCAACGCCGAGCAAATGGTGGATTACGCCAATCATCAGCCACATACCCAGCACACCACCAATCTGGTGCCAATGATCTATATCGGCCGCCCAGCCAAATTGGCTGATGCTGGCGCACTCTCAGACCTGGCGCCGACGCTGCTGTACATGATGGGAGTCGCTCAGCCTGCAGAGATGACAGGGCATAGCCTGGTGACCTTCTCATAAAATCGCACTGATGATGTCCAGATACTTGCTGCTTTTTTTGCTGCTGGCAGGCTTGAGCCCGCCTTGCTCCGCAGCAAAGAAGATAGACGCTGCCAAAGAAGATTTGAGCGAGGTAAAGGCAAAGATCGAGTCGCTCAAGAAAGAACTGGACTCCAACCAAGCTGCGCACAAAGACGCCTCGGATGCTTTGCGCGAATCTGAAACCGCGATTAGCCAAGCCAACAAGAAACTACGTGAAATCACGCATCAGCAACGGGAGAATCAGGAAAAACTCAGCTCACTCAAAAAGGAATCACTGAGCCTGAATGATAAATTAGGCATACAGCAAAAACAGCTCAGCGAACTGATTTATCGCCAATACACTAATGGCAACCAAAGCTATGCGCGTCTGGTATTGCAAAACAAGAGCCCTAGCCAAATCACCCGCGACGTCAAATATTTCCGCTATATCGCCCAAGCCCGCGCTGAACTGATCAACGAAATGCACAGCAATCTCGACAGGGTCAAGGCATTGGATCAGGAAACCAAAACCGCGTTGCAGGAAGTGACTGAACTGAAAACCCAGCAAGAGGCAGAGCGCAAGACATTACAAGTTCAGAAAAAAGAGAAAGCAAAGGTTGTCAAAACCTTATCCACCAAGATCGCTAGCACGAAAGAGCAGATAGACAAGCTCAAGCGCGATGAAAAGAACCTTTCCAACCTAGTAGAACGCCTGGCGAAAATCGTACCGCCCAAGCCTAAACAAAAGAAAACCAAAGGATCAAAACCGGCTTCCGGCAAACAGCCCGCAGAAGAACCGGATAATGAGAAAACGGTAGTGGCTACCAATCAGCAAGTCCCGCAGGATGATCTGGATGGCGCCTTTGCCAAACTACGCGGCAGGCTGCGATTACCCGTCAAAGGGGATGTCTCCAACCGATTTGGCGCAGCCAGACAAGACACTGGTGTCACATGGAAAGGCCTGTTCATTAGGGCTACAGGGGGCAGCGATGTCAAAGCTGTGGCCGATGGCCGTGTGGTATTTGCCGACTGGATGCGCGGGTTCGGCAACCTGATCATACTCGACCATGGTGGCGGTTACATGAGCCTGTATGGGAACAACCAGGCGGTACTGAAGAGCGTGGGGGATGAGATTAACAGCGGCGACACGATTGCCAGCGTTGGCAACAGCGGTGGCAATGAAAGCGATGGCTTGTATTATGAACTGCGCAAGGACTCCAAGCCATTTGATCCGTTAAGCTGGAGCAGCCTGCGTTAAGCAATACAAAAGCGCGCTACTGCGCGCTTTTGTATTTTCGAAACGATTACTTCGCTTCTGTTGCTGGCGTTTCCGTCGAAGCCGCTTCTGCAGTTGCTGGAGTCACTGCAGGCTCCCCAGGGATAGTCGGTAATGGCGTGTTCGCGCGCGCCTCTGCGTACATCTTGTCCAGCTCTTCTTGCGTTCTAGTGATTCCTTTCACCTGTTCTTCCGGTGTAGGCACATAGCCGCCAGGCTCAACCTTCACGGGCGCTGCCACTGGTGCAGGCGCCGCTTCAGCCGGCGCTGCCGTCTCAGGTGCGGTTGCAGCCTCTGCGGGAGGCTCGGCCTTCTCGCCGCAAGCAGTTAATAAAAGTGCTGTCAAAATTGCAGATGCGCTCAAAAACTTCATAGACACTCCAGTAAATTCATAAAAAATTAAACTTGTTTAGAACACGAGTTCATATTTTGGAAGAGCAAAAAGCAGACCAAAAATAAGGTTGGAAGTAGTATCAGTTGCTTTCAGTGAGAGGGGCGTTCAACCCACATCAAAAATTTGGCGTTATTTTTAGCGTAGATTACTCAATATGCGTGCGC
>JAKOWL010000239.1 GCA_029781535.1 Pseudomonadota bacterium | reverse complement strand
GAAACCGTCCGCGAGATGTATATCCATACCATGCTCAACGTTTGCGGAAAGGTGCTCAGAATTGAGCAAGTTGCAGATGATACAATGCTTATCGTGTTGGAAGGATTTGTCACGAACGTTCACTGTACCATTAATATATTCGATTATCCCAAACAAGTTGAAAGGCTTGTTCATGATAAGAATTTAATTGGACATCTCATGGAATTCAGCGGATTTTGTAATGGCCTTGAGGATGATCATGTCCGGATGGATGGCTGTTACATCACGAAATGGCCAATATTTCCACATCATTTATACAACGGCTCCATCTTTACACCCCGGATGTAAGTTTTTCAAAGATCATATCACAGCATTACGAAACAGCCCCAGCAATCCACCGCGCACCTTGGGCAACGAAAGGATGATCACTATGAAAAGCACACCAAACAGCCCAACCAAGCCCAAAGCCCTTCCGCTACTCCTGCTGCTGTTGCTGTGTGGCGCACTACTACTTTCCGCCTGCGAACCGATCATCCTAGGGGCCCCCAGCCCCAGCCCCACGGCTACACCTACGCCCTCCTATCCTAAGATTTTTTCGGGGGATCTGGCGCGAGCCTATCTAGCCGATGAGGAAACCGCACGCGAGATGTATACCCATACAATGCTCAGTGTTCGCGGAAAGGTGCTCAGAATTGAGCAAATGACAGAGGATACCGTCGTTGTCGTGTTGGATGGATTTGTCACCAAAATCCAATGTACAGTTTACCGGTATGATTATCCAGAAGATTTTGGTAGGCTTGCTTACGAAAGAGGTTTTGATGGCCATAATTTGGAAGTCACAGGAGTCTGCAACGGCCTTGCGGATGGAATTATCCAGATGGATGGCTGCTTTGTTTCGAAATGGCCAACATTGTATGATTCATTCACTCCTGCAACACGGTACATCGCCTAATAGGTCGCTCCGTCCTTCCACCCCTTATATGGGTTTCAAATAGCACTCATAACAGCATAGCAAAACAACTCAATAAATTATAAGCCACCTTGGGCGATGAAAGGATGATCCAAATGAACAGCACACAGAACAGCCCCACTAAACCCAAAGCCCTGCCGCTACTCCTGCTGCTTTTGCTGTGCGCCGCGCCGCTACTTGCCGCCTGCGATCAGCTAGGCTTTGGGGCCTCCAGCCCCACACCACCGCCTGCGCCTACCCCCACGCCCACGGCCCAAATCGTCGAAGTGGAGGATTTGGCGCAAGCTTACGTTCTGGATCCGCAACAAGCCAAAGAATGTTATGAAGGAAAACGGCTGACGTTCCATGGAAATTCAATCAGCGCGCCACGCGAGGAAACGGTGGATGTCTATCATTATATCGTTCTGGAACTGAGCGGTTACATCGGAGAGGATTCATTCACCAATGTCTTTTGTTACATCAATATAGATGTCGAAGACCATGGGGCGTCTCTCGAGGCCAAACAATGTACACCTGGCGCGTCCATAACCTTCACGGGAAGGTGCAAAGGCTTTGTGGATGGCTCCATCACTCTGATGGAATGCTCCAACATAGAAAGAGATTAGAACGGCATTGAGCAACCATGCACTGTGGATCACTACAATTCTATAAAACAACCCCACAATCACCCGATCGCTTTGGGCAATGAAAGGATGATTCAAATGCAAAGCACACCGAACAACCCAACCAACCCCAAAGCCTTGCCGCTGTTGCTGCTGCTTTTGCTGTGCGCCGCGCTGCTGCTGACCGCTTGCGATCAGCTTGGCTTTGGGGCCTCCAGCCCCAGCCCCACGGCAACGCCCATGCCCACCCCCACGCCCACGGCCGAAGTGATCGAGACGCAGGATTTGGCTCAAGCCTATGTGCTGGATCCGCAACAAGCCAAAGATCTCTATGATGGAAAAACACTGTCTGTCAAAGGAAAAATCCTCAAGGATACATATCAAGAAAAGGTGGGTGTATATGAGTATACAGTCCTGGAACTTAGCGGCTATTCCGGTGAGGATGCAT
>JAKOWL010000231.1 GCA_029781535.1 Pseudomonadota bacterium | reverse complement strand
GCCAAACATTGATGAGTTGATCAAGAACCGTCATACCATCAAGCACTGCATGTGGGAAGACAGCTGGGATCAGAAATAACTTATCGTATTAGCACAATGTGTACAAACGCTTGCCAAATATCGACAAGGCTTTTACTATAAACTGTATACAGGACAAGTGGAGGCAATGATGGCTGAGCGCAATGTATGTATGGAAGCGTTTGAACGCTTGTGTGAAGATGTGGGTTCGGACAAGAACTACGCAATCAATAAATCGGATTACTGGTTATTTGAACTGGGATTCCGGTCTGCGATTGAGGAACTGTTAATGATTGCCGATACCGGCAACCAGCCGCGCAAATTTGTTTCGCCGCGGTTCCAGATGCTGGCGGAACGAATATTGCAATCTCGCCCGCACTAGAAAAAGGCAGCTTAAGCTGCCTTTTTTATTGGGCTGGGTTTGGTGCAGATGGTGGTGCCTTCTCCGCAGCAGGTGCGTCTGGCAAGTGCTTTGCCGCCTTCACATCTACTGATAGTTTGGTATTGATGGTTTTTCCCTGGATGTCAGTTTTTGCTGGCATATCAATACGTACACGGTCTTGAGCAATACCTTTGTCCATCAGCGCCTTCTGGATCGCCACACCTCGCGCTTTGGCCAGTGCCTGTAAATCGGCTGGCTTTACTTCGATGCTGGCGGTGAGTTTTTCCTGCGCTTCCTCAAAATGTCCTGGTTTAGGTTGCTTCAGTTTAGATGCCAGCCGTTTGAGCAAGCCTTTCTGGGTCAGGTCATCATATAACGAATCAATGGCCTTCTGCACTTTCGGGTTCGTCAGGTCTATTGGCCCAGGTTGTTGTCCTTCAGACAGTTTGATGCCAATTTCCTCGGCGACGCGTTTGCGCAGCGTAGCCTCCTGAATCGCGCGGGTATCCGGTGCGGTGTCATAGCCCGGTACGATACCAAGCGTCAGCGCAGAGCGTTTGTTCAGCGCTGTGCTGACCGCATTCACCTTTTCCATCTCCGGTGGTGAGAGCGCCGCACTCCCCGGTTCGAAGCCGATGGCTTCCAACCTCTCACCACTGCCGCCAAATAGTTTGCCTAGCGCACGGAACGGCGCGGTAACGATTTTGGTAATCACGTTCTTGACCGCTTTCCACACGATGCTGCCATAGCTGAATTTCGGGTCGTCCAGACTGCCGCTGATTGGCAGATCCAGATCAATCACACCATCATTGTCTTCAAGGATCGCAATGGCTAAATCCAGTGGCAGGTTAGCGGCATCCTTGCTGTCAACCCTTTCACCCAGCTTGATCTTGTTGATGATGAATTTGTTTTCGCCTGCCAGCATGCGTTGCTTGATCTTGTATTCCAGATCAACCGAGAGTTTGCCGGACTCGATCTTGCGCCCAGCGAATTTACCGGAATAAGGTGTCAGGCGGTTCATGTCCAGATTGGTGAACGCCAGTTTCAGGTCGGTGTAATCGGTAGCTTGAAAAGGTTTTATCGCACCGCGGATACGCGCCGCGCCATATTCATTCACCTTGCCGTCCAGCTCCACTTGTGCGGTGGAAGACGGGTTGGTGGAAACGCCATTAATGACACCGGTAAGTGAATGGATGTATGTGCCGAATTGCGGCGTCAAGGAAAGGTCGGCAAACTCTAGCTCGGCATTATCGATACGCACGGTTTCGATGTTGACCGGAAAAGTTTCGGGCGCATTGTCAGTGGGTGACGGCGGGGTCATGTCCACAGGCTTTTTCGGCTCGGGGTTGGTGCTTGGTGCGCCAAACGCCAGTGTCGGTTTCGTGCTCGTGTTTTCAGGTTGTGAAGGCTTTTCGCTTGTTGTAATTTGTGCCGTCGAAGATTGTTTGCGTAGGATGCGCGAGATATTCATGCTCCTGTCTTCATGGATGATGAATTTGCCCACAGGCTTGACGATGTCTAGCGCTGACATATGCAGCCGATTAGGCTTCAATGAAAGTTCCAGATTGTCACTTCCCAGTTTCTCCCAAGCCAAGAAAGGTGCGCCATTGTCTTCTTCCACCAGCGCGAGTTTGTCCACGCTGACCCCGCCGTTGAAAGCTATGGCATCGTTCGGTTTGAGGTTAAGTTTTCCGGTAATATTGGCAGCACCATCATTCAGTTTGAGCATGGCAAATTGGTTGATATACGGTGCAAATGGCGCAAGCGAGAGTCCAGCAAGCTTGATATTCAAATCGCCCTTCAGCGGCTGCGGGACGAGTTTTCCATGCGCTTCAAAATTTCCACCCTGCTTCACTTTAAATGCCGCCTTCACAGGTACTGCGCGTGTCATATCTAGCGTGGCATCTTTCACTTCAATGCCAGCCTGTTCAATATTCAATACTACCGGTACCGGGATGCTTTTGTCTTCTATGCGCAGGTTGGCATTTGTCAGCGCCAGTTTTTTCAGTGATACAGCCCAGTCCGGTTTGTTCGCGCCAGCTTTGGTCATGGCTTTTGTAGTTGCCGATTTTTGTGTTCCGCCTGCTACCGGCTTCAGAATGGTTTGCCAGTTCAGCGGCTTACTATCCTCCTTGATGATGGTAGTCTTCAGGCCAGCCAAGGTAATGGCCTGAATATCGATTTTTTGTGCATCCGGCACAATATCCGTTTGCGAGAGTTCAAGTTTATCCAGGCTGGCAACCTGCGCCTTGCTGGAACTGGCCGTGATGCCGGAGGCATTGCCTTGCAGTTTGTTGATTGCCAGCTTACCTTGCGGCGCTTGTACCGCAAGACCAAGGTTTAAATCGGCGATGTTGAGTTGCAGCGGCTTTACAAATCCATGGTCTTGATACGCTACGCGCCAGTGCTGTAGCTGAACATCATCAATGGTAAGGTTGAGCGGCTCGGCGGAAGTTTCCGGTGCCTCAGCCGCCGTTTGGGAAGCAGGTTGGTCGACGCTTGCAAAAGCCTGCTGCCAGTTCACATTGCCAGTTGAATCCCGGCTGGCGCTCACCACCCCATTGGGCAGCATGATTTGCGCGATATTGGCCTGACGCGCGGCCATGTCCAGACTAATGTTGTTCATAGTCAGTTCCGGTAGCGCCAGCAAGGCCTCTTTGTCGTGGGTCAGCTGAATATCGCTGAGCACCACATTCAATCCCTGAAATCGCGTTTGGGCGTTCTCCTGTGCGGAAAAGTCAAGTTGGGGCAGGTTCGCATTCAGTTTTTTGAGCTCCATTTGTGAGGTGGAGTTTTGCGCGAGACGGACATCGCCTAACGCAAGGGTGATGTTTTTTACCTGGAGCGAAGGCGTCTTTTGCATGGCGAAAACGAGGTGATCCGCATTCAGGTTGGCTTGCTGCATTGCAACCTTGCTACCCGTTTGTGGAAGCTCGCCTGCAAGCTGGTTCAGTCCTAGCGATACCTTGTCCAGTTTGACTTCTGGCCGGTCGTTCACCATCGAGAAAGCGTAGCTGTAATGGACGGCAATGAGACCGCTTTCCGCTTTAAAAGACGGCGCATCGGTTTTGATGAACTGCAGCAATTTTGTGAGTTTGACGTTCTCCAGCGATACTGTACCTTTGGACGCAATTGGATTGACGCCAATGTCGCCTTTCCATTTAAAGGTGCCGCCTTGCCCTGCAAATTTGGCAACTATCAGGTAATCTCCGCGGTCTTGCGGCAAGGTGGAAAATCCATCCAGTTCGAAATCGATAGGGGTCAAAACGACCTTGAAGGGTTTTGTACGGTTAGCCGCATCCTCGTACCCAATATCGCCGCGAGATGCGGTGATATGGTCAATCACCACGCGAGGCAGGCTGTCATCCGGTGGTGTCGGGTCCTCGTTCAGTTTGGCGATTAAATCAGCCCAGTTGAGCTTGCCTTGCCTGGAAATGGCAATATTGATTCGTGGAGCTACGACGTTGATCTCTTTCAGCTTCCATGCCCAGTTGAATAAACCGCTGGCTTCCATGTCAACCACCAGTCTGTCCACGCTGGCCAGCGGCGCACCGTTTTTCTCGGTAAGTTTAAAATTCTCGATGGTAGTTTTCAGCCGCAATGGGTCGAATTCTACTTTCCCTACACTCGCATGGCTGGCGAGCTCCTTCTCGGCAATCCAGGGAACCATTTTTTTTGCAAGCGGGTTAACCGCGAAATAGCCGAGCAGAAAATAAAAGGCAACAATGCCCGCAAAAATTTTTGCGGGCAAACTTTGAAAGAATTTGGCTTGCAGTTGTTTCAGCTTACCTTGCATATGGCAAGCATAGCAAAATTTTTCGAATTGGCGTAGGAATGGCGGCTTGCAAAGCTTCATCCGGTGTAAGCCATAGCGTATTTGGCTTGTCCGGTGGAGTTATGCCAGAAATCATGACGGGTTGGATATGTAGCTTGAAATGCGTGAATGTATGGGTGAACGCAGGCAATTTTTCCGCATTTTCCGGCACTTCTTCAGCTTCAGGGAAGCTCCATAGGCCGCCCCAAATGCCAGTGTTGGCGCGCCTTTCCAGTAATACCTCGCCGGCAAGGTAATAAACCAGCATAACGCAATGGCGCTCAGGCAATGCTTTCTTTGGTTTGGATGTAGGTAACCGGTTGACACGTACTTGCCCGAAAGCCTGACAGGATGCCTGTACAGGGCAATCACTACAGCGGGGGCGCGAGCGGGTGCACAGCGTCGCGCCCATATCCATCAGACCTTGTGTATAAGCGACAGCTTCTTTTGTCGGATTTTCGCGATGTGCGATATCCCACATCTGCTGTTCGATTTTGGGGAGTCCCGGCCAGCCTTCAATCAAAAAATGCCGCGCGAACACGCGTTTCACGTTGCCATCTAGGATAGGCATCGGCTGATTGAATGCAAATGTAGAAATGGCAGCTGCAGTGGACCTGCCAATGCCAGGCAAGGTTAAAATATCGTTGAAGTCTTGTGGGAACACACCGTGAAAATCATCGATGATTTTTTGGGCGGCATGATGCAAATTGCGGGCGCGAGAGTAATAGCCCAAGCCGCTCCAGTATTGCAGCACTTCTTCTTGCGTTGCCAGTGAAAGCGTAGCGATATCCGGGAAGCGGCGCATGAACCTATCGTAGTAACCAATGACTGCCGTTACCTGAGTTTGTTGCAGCATGATCTCTGATACCCAGATAGCATATGGGTCGTTGGTGTTCTGCCAGGGCAGATCGTGGCGCCCATGCACCTTTTGCCAGTCAATAATGGCTTTGGCAAAAGGTGTCATGATTAGAATTTCAGAAGTTTTTTGAGTTTCTTCTCAGCTTTTTCTTTGGCTTGATCTTCCAAAGACTTGGGTTTTTCTTCGGCGGGTGCTTGCGCCGGCGCTGGAGTAGTTTGATTATCAGCTGGCGCTGCATTATTGGGGGCAGGTGCCGCTTCGGTGGTTTTTTTCTTACCACTCAGCAAACCTTTCAAGGCGTCAGCCTTGTTCTCACCACCAATCAGTTCTTTAACTGCGGCACCTTTTTCCCCCCCTACTTTTTCCAACAATTGGGATTGCGCCAGACCAGTGGCAACCGCACTGAAATCCAGGCCGTATTTCGGGCTGGAGAATGGCCCGGTGATTTTCATCGGGATACCAATACCGGCCAAATTGTCCAAATCAGCCCCGCCCTGACCCTTGAGCGATTTGACGATGGTTGGTTTGGCGATGTAATTGATTTTCTCATTACCGATATCAATGTCGCCATGGCTGTCGCCTTTGGCCAAGCGCAACACTGGTGCTTTCATGGCCAAATCCTCGTTATGTGCGACACCGTTCTTGATTGTAAAGGTAGCGGTCAACTCACTGAAATCGGTTTTCTTGGATTTGTCCGCATCAGCCTCTTTGGTTTTGAATACGTTCACTTTGTTCTTCAAATCGCGAATACTGCCGGCAATATCTACGCCTTTCAAAGCGCCATCTGCCAAGCTAAGCGAGGCATTGCCAGCTAAGCTTTTTTTTAGTGTGTTGACAGTATTGCCTTGGGTTGTGACATCCACATTAAGTGTGCCTGTGCCGGAGAGCATGTCGTTTTTCAGCGCATCTACCAGTAGTGGGCCAACAGAGACACTTTTCATGTTTTGTTTAAAGCTGATGTTCGGTGTGGTACGTGCGTCCACTTTTAATGAACCATCCATGCTGCCTTGATATAGATTTGCAGCAAATGGCGACAAGGTGGCAATACCATCGGCAGCTTTCAGGCCCAAGCGTACGTTCTCGGTTTTCACATTGGCAAGCTTAAGCCAACCAATGTTGGCTTCGCCATTCGCATTCAACTTTTTTAATGCGCTCAAATCTATCGGTGTGTCGCCGCTACTGGCGTTTTTGTTGTCGTTTTTTGCGATATAACGGTCAGCATCCAGCTTGTCGATTTTCACATCAAAGCTGTACACCGGATTGCTGAATCGCGTGATACCCAGATTGGCATTTATCTGGCTGTCATCCACTTTGGCAGAAAGCGGGTTCAGTGACAGCTTCTCTCCATCCCCTTTCAGATTGATGTTGATGTTGGAAGCATTGGTTTTGCCATATTTAAGCTTGCCGATACGAATCGCACCTTCGGCATTCAGGGCTTTCAATGCGCTCAGGTCCAAAGGCTTGTTGCTGGTTTCCTGCTTAGGCGCGCTGTCTGTTTGTGCATATTTATCCAGGTCCACTTGATCCACATAGAGGTCAAAGGTGTAAAGCGGTTTGGCAAAATGGCTGATTCCGATATTGCCTTTGATATGGCTATCATCTACCTTCACATCCAGCCCGCTCAAGGCAAGCTTGTCACCATCAGCCTTGATGCCGACATTTAGCCCGGATACCTGGTATTTGTCGTACTGGATGCTGCCGACGTTCAATTTGCCGTCCACTTTCACGTTCTTAAGCGCAGACAAATCCGTAGGCTTGCCGCTGTCTGTTGTTTTTTGCAACTGACTGGATTTCGCCAGGAGTTTGTTCAGATCAAGTTTGTCGGCATTCAGGTCAAACTTGATATTCGGTTGTTTGAAGCCTGCAACATCCACGTTGCCATTCAGTTTGGTGACGCCTTCGATATTCAGGTTGAATTGGCTGTTGGCGCGTTCGTTCTTGATTTCTGTGTGAGCGCCAAGGTTGAATGTGCCTTTCATTCCACCGCCCGGCAGGCTTGGGTCTTTGATATCCAGGTTGCCAGCCAGTTTAGGTAAATCGAAAATCAGTTTCTCGATGTTGCCGCTGAATGGTGAGGAGAATTTGCCCGTGATGTTGCGTTTTCCTTGCGTCATCACCAAATCACCGGTGATACCACTGCTTTGCAGGGCTTTGGGCGAGCCTTTCATGTCAGCAAGCACCATGTTTACTTTCAAGGTATCCCCCGCTTTTTCCTGGCTGATGCTGGCAGTGACTTTTTTGCCGCTGACTTCATTTTTCTGGATACTGATAGCAGGTGCACTCAAGTCAACACCCTGCTTTGTGCCGTCAAAAGTGCCGCCAAGCGCAAGTTTTAGGTCATCTACCAGGAATTCCAGCTGCTCAGGCTTGGCGTCCACATTACCACTGGCTTTGATGTCCACATTCTTGCCGTTCAGCATATCGCCAGCAATATGGCTATCGAGCCCTTTGATTTTGAAATGTTTGGTTTCAGGGTCTATCAGGAAATTGCCCTTCAAGACCGCATTGGCAGCGATTTCCGGCTGATTGGCCGTCACGGTAAAGTCTGTTTGTAGGTCCACAGGCTCAGCTAGTGCGATATGGCCGGAATGCATGTTGAGTTTGGTGACGGTATACTTTGCGCCAGTACCTTCGTCCAGATAGCGTACTTCGGAATTGCTGACATTGACACCTTGGATATCGAATTTGAATTTTTCAGATTCTTCTTCCTTGCTCATCAGGTCATCAAAGTTGAACTTGCCATCTTTATCTTTGATCACATTGGCTTTGGCGCCATCTACGTAAATGGTATCCACCACCAGTTGTTTTTTCAGCAGCGGCATTAAAGCCAAGGCCACTTTTACATTGTTAACCGAGGCGAACTCTGTTTCGGATTGGTGCTCCGAAAGTGAAATCTTGCCCAGATCCGCACCGATTTTTGGCCAAAAGGCGAGCTTGATATCGCCATCGATATGCAGCGTGCGCTCTTTCTTCTCTTTGACCAGCTTGATGATGTCATCTTTGTAATCGTTGGGGTTGAATGTGGCAGCGAAATAACCAGCCACCAGTAGCACCAGCAGCACAATGCCGCCAATTCCCAATGCAATATATTTGAGCAATTTATTCATCTTGCGACCTCAAATTAAGCGCCGTGGAAATACCACAGCACGATCAATCCAAGAATAATACGATACCAGGCAAATGGCTTGAAATCATGACTGGCAACATAGCGTAACAAAAACTTGATTGCGATTAAAGCTGACACGAATGCGGTGGCAAAGCCAACGGCAAACATGCCCATGTCGCTGGTAGTGAGCATGTCTCTGCTTTTATACACATCCAGTGCAGTAGCAGCAAACATGATTGGGATTGCCAAAAAGAAAGAAAATTCCGTAGCGGTTTTCCGGTTCAATCCAAACAACATACCACCTAGTATGGTCGCACCCGCACGCGAAACGCCGGGAATCAGCGCTACCGATTGTGCCAACCCGACCTGAAAAGCCTGTTTGTAGCCCATATTGTCGATGCTTTTGGTATCTGCCTTAAGAGGAAAACGCTCGATCGCCAGAATGCCAAATCCACCAATAATCAAGGCAATTGCCACGGTGAGTGGGGAAAACAGGAATGCCTTGATTTGGCTGTGGAATGCCAAGCCTAATATGGCAGCGGGTAGAAAAGCCAGAAACAGGTTGATTACAAAATGCTGGGCTTTGCTTTGGCTGGTGACATGCAAAGCAGTATCAATCAACTTGCGGCGATATTCCCAGCAAACAGCCAGAATAGCGGCCAATTGAATCACAATCTCGAAAACTTTGCCTTTCTCGTCGTTGAAATCCAGCAAATCGCCAGTGATAATGAGGTGGCCGGTACTACTGATGGGCAAAAACTCCGTAGCACCCTCCACTATGCCAAGAACAAAGGCTTTAAGTAACAAAATTGTGTCCATAATATATTTTAACAATAAATAAAAAAGGGGCGCTAAAGCCCCTTGTGTTTTGGTTAATTATTATTTCAGCATGCCCAGTACAGTAGAAAGCAAATTGCCGGAATTTGCATTCACCTCACCATCGGGTGTCATTTTATCAATAACCGCAGGTAAATGCTCGGCAATCTTGGCACTCAAGTCCGCGGGATCAATACCAAACTTCGCTGCCATGTCCGCAATTGCACCACTACCCAAGGCGTTGGTGATTTGGTCTGCAGACACTGGCAAATTTGCACCTGTACTTACCCAGGAAGCCGCCTCATCAGCCAAGCCGCTTTCTTTCAATTTGTTCAACACACCGTTCAGGCCGCCGTATTGATTGAACATATCCAATGCGATTTGCGCTACACCGCCTTGTTGCCCGCCCATTTTGCCTAAAACAGCCCCAGCTACGCTATCCAGTAATCCCATTTTTATTCCTTATTAACATTAAAAAACTAAAACCGCTCATCCGCACGTAAATAACGCCATTGCCCCATAGGTAGTTTACCTAATGTCACGCTGCCGATACGAATTCTTTTCAGTCCAACCACTTGTAGTCCGACTAATTCACACATGCGGCGAATTTGGCGTTTTTTGCCTTCTCGCAGTACAAAGCGCAATTGGTCTTCGTTCTGCCAGCTTACTTTTGCGGGTTTGAGGGCGGCTCCATCCAGGCTAAGCCCATGATTGAGCTTTTTCAAGCCGTTTTCGGAAAGTTCTCCTTCCACCCGCACCAGATATTCCTTTTCGACACTGGAGTCTTCACCAATCAAATGGCGCGCTACACGGCCATCTTGAGTGAGCACCAACAAACCTGTAGAGTCAATATCCAGGCGACCGGCAGGTGCCAGGCCTTTTAAAATTCCGCGTTTGAAAGTTTTTTTGGTGGTGTCTTCCGGCCACTGATTTTCCGGTTTGATCAACACCGCTGCAGGCTCGTAACCATCTTCCGCCTGCCCGCTCACAAAGCCTACCGGCTTGTGTAAAAGTATCGTGACATTTTCAGCCTGGTGTTCTTTCGCATAACCGCTAATCAAAATCTCGGCATCAGGCGCCACGCGTGTGCCCAAGGTGTCTACTACCGCTCCATTCACCTTCACCCAGCCGTTCACAATCCAGTTATCTGCCTCCCGGCGCGAACATAAGCCGCGCTCAGCCATGACTTTGGATAAACGCGGTAACTCACTGCTGACAGTGGGGATGGTCGTAACTCGTTTGACTGAGGCATCATATCCATCACGTACCTTACCGCCGCGACGAGGAGTTTGGCGATATTGTGGTTCATTTTTTTCTCGGCGCGGCGTATCGCGCATATCAAGCCCTGCCTGCTTGGCCGGTTTCTCTGCTTGACGCGTATCTGCTTCACGTGGCTTTCCGTCAAAGCGATGATTTCGCTGGCCAGTGCTATCTGTTTTGTTTTTCGTGGTACGGTGGTCAGCGTTGCGTTCAATTTTTATACGTTTTTCATCAGGATATTCGGCTTTATCGCGGCGCGTATTCTCACGGTCTTTAGGTGCGCTTGCCTCAGCACGTGTATCATCTGTCCTTATCACAGGCTTGGGCAGTGGTTTGGTGCGGTCGCGTTTGCTAGGGTCAGCACGACGCACAGGTTTGCGGCCTGTGTCCGAGCCAGAGGTGGGTGCTTTAAGTTTTATGGTTGTCACGAAGTGTGCCGTTAGACTTTTTGATAGACCTCAGCCCCTTTTTTCACGAATTCCACTGCTTTTTCCTGCATGCCTTTCTCGAGAGCCTCTTGTTCACTGATGCCTTTGCTAGCAGCAAAGTCGCGTACATCCTGCGTGATTCTCATGGAACAGAAGTGCGGGCCACACATCGAGCAGAAGTGTGCCTGTTTGGCGCCTTCCTGTGGTAAGGTTTCATCGTGGAATTCCTTGGCTTTTTCCGGATCCAGACCCAGATTGAATTGGTCTTCCCAACGGAATTCGAAGCGCGCTTTGGATAGTGCATTGTCACGAATTTGCGCGCCTGGGTGGCCTTTGGCCAAATCGGCAGCGTGGGCGGCGATCTTGTAGGTGATGATGCCTTCACGCACATCCTCTTTGTCAGGCAAGCCGAGGTGCTCTTTCGGCGTCACGTAGCACAGCATGGCACAGCCGTACCAGCCAATCATCGCTGCGCCGATACCGGAAGTGATATGGTCATAGCCTGGGGCGATGTCCGTAGTTAAAGGCCCAAGTGTGTAGAACGGGGCTTCGCCGCAATGCTCCAACTGCAAGTCCATGTTCTCCTTGATCATGTGCATCGGCACATGACCAGGACCTTCAATCATGGTCTGTACATCGTGTTTCCAGGCGATTTGCGTCAGTTCACCCAGCGTTCTCAGCTCGGCAAATTGCGCTTCGTCATTCGCATCGTAGATTGAGCCAGGACGTAAGCCATCACCCAGTGAGAAGCTCACGTCGTAGGCTTTCATGATTTCACAAATCTCTTCGAAGTTTTCGTAGAGGAAAGATTCTTTGTGATGCGCCAGGCACCACTTCGCCATAATCGAGCCGCCGCGGGACACAATGCCAGTCATGCGTTTTGCGGTAAGCGGGATAAACGGCAGGCGGATGCCCGCGTGAATAGTGAAGTAATCCACGCCCTGCTCTGCCTGTTCAATCAGAGTGTCGCGGAAGATTTCCCAAGTCAGTTCTTCGGCCTTGCCATCTACTTTTTCCAATGCCTGATAGATTGGCACTGTACCAATCGGCACCGGACTGTTGCGGATGATCCATTCGCGGGTCTCGTGAATGTTTTTGCCTGTGGAAAGATCCATCACGGTGTCGCCGCCCCAGCGTGTACCCCACACCATTTTCTCCACTTCCTCTGAGATGCTGGAACCCAGTGCGGAGTTACCGATATTGGCGTTGATTTTCACCAGGAAGTTGCGTCCAATGATCATCGGTTCGATTTCCGGGTGATTGATGTTGGCGGGGATAATGGCGCGACCGCGTGCCACTTCATCACGCACAAATTCCGGCGTGATGATTTTGGGGATGTTCGCGCCAAAATCATGGCCTTTATGTTGAGTCAGAATTAGTTCGCTCATGTTCTCACGGCGTTGATTTTCGCGAATCGCGATGAATTCCATCTCAGGTGTGATGATGCCTTTGCGCGCATAATGCATCTGCGATACATTCATGCCAGCTTTAGCGCGCAAGGGTTTGCGGGTCAGGTTGAAGCGCATTTCCGCGAGTGTCGGGTCTACTTTACGTGTGTGACCGTAACTTGAGGTCGGTCCGTCCAGTTGCTCGGTATCGTTACGTTCAGAAATCCATTTGGCACGCAATGCCGGCAAGCCATTACGGATGTCAATCTGTACATCCGGGTCAGTATATGGGCCGGATGTGTCATACACTACCACTGGCGGGTTTTTCTCTGCACCAAATGCGGATGGCGTGTCGCTCAATGAGATCTCGCGGAAAGGTACACGAATGTCCGGACGGCTGCCCTCAATGTAAATTTTGCGTGATTTGGCAAAAGGTTTGGTCGCGGCTTGGTCTACTTGCGCGGTGGAGTTCAAAAATTTGGGATTGGCATTCATAAACTGGCTCCGTATAACGTAAGGAGCAGTCTGACTGCGTTCCCTACGGCGGTATCACCCGCATCAGGTTCAAAGGGTAACTCTCACTCAAAAAACCTTAAGTTTTATAAGGTTTTTGAGACCCCTAGCAATAGTCGAAATGTACGCGAAAACAGCCTTTTAGGCAAGTTCGAATGGTGTCCACGGCCAAAATACCTTGACAACTATACAGGTCGGTATATAGTGGGCGGTGCAGTTCCTGATTTTTATGAATATAGAATCGATAAAAGGGGTGGAAAATGGAAATTTTATTGGTAGGAGCAGTTGCTTGTATATTGGCATTGATTAGTTCAGCGTGGTTGATGACCTTTGCGCGCTGGTTCCCAATCAAGGGGATTGATGGTGATTTCCTGGTGGATTACAAAACCATGATTCGAGCGCATGTGGACTATGCCTTGATGGCGTTGTTCGGGTTAGCCTTTTATGGTGCTGGTACCAGTGCAGGAGTAGCTTTGCCGGTATACGCTTGCTGGTGCGTAGCGGTGGGAGGGTTTACCAATCCAACCATTTTCACCATTGCGGCTTTTGATACCAACTTCTGGGAAAAGAAAAAATGGAGAGTGTTTTCTGCCGCAAGTTTTATTGTCACTACCATCGGTTTCTTGTCGATTGCATATACATTGATTCGGCATGTGATGGTATAAAAGTGGCATGTTGCTGAATTGAAGGGGTTTTCCGTATTTTATTGCGTCTTAAAAATTTAGGTGTTTTTCATAAAAAATGATATAAATACGGCTATAGCAAACTAAACCGGATTCAACACGTATGATACTTTTGGCCGCTTATTACATTTTGGCAATCGTTGTACTTACTTTGCATTTCACTGGGCACTTGGAACGCTGGAATATGGAGTGGCTGGTGTTCGTGTTCGCCCTGACGGTTTTCCCGGCAGTGTTGTATCTGTAAAATCCCGGGTTTATTTTTTCAAGAACGGCCTGGCTAGACCAGGCTGTTTTTTTAGCCCCATATTCACCATCTTGGGGGCTACGCCGTTCAGCCAGGCGAAAAATGTTTGTGGCTGACCTATATATACCTCATGTTTTTCTTGTTCCAAAGCTTTCACGACAATCGCTGCCACAGTTTCCGGCGCATCTAGCTGATTGCCGCTCTTCTCCCACATCGCCAATGTATTTGGGTCGTTCATGGGGGTTTTGATGCCACGCGGCGCAACATAGGTAATCCCGATATTGTTATCTACCAGTTCGCGCCGTAATGCTTGAGAGAATCCATGTACAGCGAATTTAGTGGCACAGTAGGTGGCGAAATGCGGGAAGCCTAGCGAGCCAAAAATAGAGCCGATAAAGACAAAATGGCCAGCTTTTTTGGCAAGAAAATGTGGAATCACGGCATTGGTCAATTGAATCAGCGCCGTGACATTGGTATGTATCATCTGGTCGATACGCTCGGGCGTTTGTGTTTCGAAGGCAATGAAATCCAGTATGCCGGCATTGTTGATAAGCACATCCAGTCCGCCGAGTTGCGCAATCGCCAGATCAGCGACGCGCTGTGGCGCGCCGGCTTCATTCAGGTCAGCAACGATAGTGCATAGTTTGGCGCCATCTTTCTCTAAACTGTTTTTCAGCGTTTCCAGTTTCGTTTCATCGCGCCCCACCAAGGCTAGCTGGGCACCCCTGCTTACCAGCAGTTGCGCCACCAGTATACCTACGCCACCGGTTGCGCCAGTGAGCAAAATGCGTTTGCCATTGATGTCCATACAAATTCCTCTTTTAGTTTATGCAGCCAGATATTTTGCTACCATTGCGTTGTTCAGATTATTGGCAGCAATTGGCAAGCGTACAAAGTAGCCGCTGCCAGAAGCCTCCTGAATAGGCTCGCCCTTCTTGTTATACATGGTTTCCACCACGACATCCTGATTGCCGGAAGGGTGGATGATCTGCAGTTTGTCACCCACTTTGAATTTGTTGCGCGCTTCGATATCCGCCAGTCCCTTTTCTGCATCGTAAGCAACGATATCGCCTACATACAGGCTGCGGTTCGAGCTGGAGTGACCTTGCACGTAATTCTGGTGTTCTGCAGTGTGGTGACGCTGATAGAAGCCATCGGTGTAGCCACGGTTCGCCAGATTCTCCAGTTCGCCCAGCAGGCCCCAGTCGAACGGCCTGCCAGCCATTGCGTCGTCAATTGCACGGCGATAGTTTTGCGCGGTACGTGCCACGTAATAACGGGATTTGGTACGGCCTTCGATCTTGAGCGAATCCACGCCGATCTTGATGAGGCGCTCCACATGCTCAATCGCGCGCAAGTCCTTGCTGTTCATGATGTAGGTGCCGTGCTCGTCTTCCATGATAGGCAGCAGTTCACCCGGACGTCCTTTTTCTTCAATCAAGAACACCTTGTCCGCTTCCGGATGTCTAGGCAGGCTGCCGCAGGCAGATAGATTGGATTTTTCCATCTCGGCCTTGAAGTCAAATTCTTTCAAACGAATCACACCCGCGGCATCCGGCTGCGCGTCATGTACCTTGTAATCCCATCGGCAGCTATTGGTGCAGGTACCCTGGTTCGGGTCGCGTGAGTTGAAGTAGCCTGAAAGCAGGCAGCGACCGGAATAGGCAATACAAAGTGCTCCGTGGATGAACACTTCCAGTTCCATCTCTGGGCATTCCTGACGGATCTCCTCGATTTCATCCATCGAAAGTTCACGCGATAGGATCACGCGTGTGAGCCCCATGCGCTGCCAGAATTTCACGCTGGCATAGTTCACCGCATTGGCTTGTACGGAGAGGTGGATTGGCACTTCCGGCCATTTCTCACGTACCATCATGATCAAGCCTGGGTCGGCCATGATCAGCGCGTCCGGCTGCATGGCAATCACCGGCTCCATGTCACGCATGTAGGTTCTCACCTTGGAGTTATGCGGCGAGATGTTGCTGGCCACAAAGAACTTTTTGCCGCGTGCATGCGCTTCCTTGATGCCAATCTCGAGGTTTTCCATCGAAAAATCATTCTCACGCACACGCAGGCTATAACGCGGCTGCCCGGCATACACCGCATCGGCACCGTAATCAAAAGCGGTACGCATGCGGTCCAGATCACCTGCTGGCGCCAATAGCTCTGGAGATTTCAGCTTACTCATTATCCTAATCCTTGAAAATATGGCCGGTCTTAAGCCGGAATTTTCATCTTAAATTTGTTTGAATTTTTACAATAATCATTTCAACGCCTCTGAAAGCCGCATGGATATTGGCTTCCAGAGGCATATTTTTCTCTCGACGCTTATTCACCAATGATTTTGACCAATACGCGTTTGTTTCGGCGACCATCAAACTCGCCGTAAAAAATCTGTTCCCAAGGCCCAAAATCCAGCTGGCCGTTGGTGACGGCACATACGACCTCACGTCCCATCACTTGGCGCTTCATGTGTGCATCGGCATTGTCCTCGCCCGTATCGTTGTGGCGATAGCCGCTCACAGGTTCATGCGGCGCAAGTTTTTCCAGCCAGATGCCATAGTCGTGATGCAAGCCGCGCTCGTCATCATTAATGAATACGCTGGCAGTGATGTGCATCGCATTTACCAATACCAAGCCTTCTTTGACACCGCTCTCGCGTAAACATTCACGCACTTCGCCAGTAATATTTTTGAATGCCATGCGGGCGGGCAGGTTGAACCATAGTTCTTTGCGATAGCTTTTCATAAAAACTCCCTTTATTTTCAATGCGCTAATTTTAACACTGTCTGGCCGGCGCATAACAAAAAAGGCCTCGAAGCGAGGCCTTTTGTTGCTCAAAACAATATTAGCTTTTGATGTCTGTCTGGTGCGTGAATGATTTGCCCTCGTTATCCGTGGCGGTGACTTCCAGCGTGCCTGGCGCATCCGGAATGAAGCTGAATTTGAAATAAGGGTCTTCGCTGGTACCTACGCCCACATCCACTGTCATGACTGGTTTGCCGTTGTATTTGAACTCTGCTTTGTTGATATAAAACGCAGGGACAAAACCTTGCGAGACCAAATCACGCTGCAGGCCAGTGCGCATCACATGCTTGATATTGAAAGTGGCCGTAGTGGGCGCACCGAATTTAGCGGGCTGTTCCACGTTCATTTTGATTTTGCCAGCTGCTGCGCGTACAGCAGCTTCATCATTTTCCACTGTGCCACCGCAACCACCAGCAGCACGGATCTCACGCTTGGCCATGTACAGCTTGCCATTTGCATCTTCACCCACAATATGGATAAAAGAATCAGTCTCATAGCGTACGCGTGTGGATAGCTGGAAGTTGCCCAGTGCATCGGTCAGATGGTAAGTCGCGGTCAATGGGATCGGGTTGGCATCGACGATCGCATAGATTTTCTTGATATCCACACCATTTGCGGCGGCACGGTCATAACTATAGGTCACCGGCACTTGCGCGCCGCTTTCAGCACGGCGCGGGCCGTCGATTTTCAAAAAATCCACTTCCTGAATATCGCGTTTGGCAAAGAACGCCTCTTTGACTACCGACCAAAGCTTGGCGTCTGCTTCAGCAAAAACAGTAGGGCTGGAAGCCAATAGAATAACGCTTCCCAGAGCCATGCCTAATAATTTGTTCAGCTTCATTGTTCATCCCCTCAAATCTGTAACAGTGATATCAACGCAGTCTATAGCTGCTGCGATTACAGCGCATTTTAATGAATGTGCCTGTCGAGTATGTGATGCGAGTCACAAACAGTAACTAAGTGCTTACAATTTGCTTGGATCGCCAGACGGGCGCATCACATAATTAGGGTCGGCGTATTCCTCAAAGTTCAATTCTACGCCGTTGCCAGCCGGATCTTTCAAGTTGATCTGGCGGATACTATTGGCCAGGATGCGGGTGGTGTAAGGCACATTATGCTTGGTCAGATGCGTTTCCATGCCCGGCATGTCGGTGCAGGTGAAAGATACATGGTCAAACGTGCCGTGTACATGGAGCTGAGGGGGCTCAGGTGTCTTGTATTCAGCCAGGTGCACTACGTCGTTATCGCCGATGTACAGCCAGTAGCCGTAAGTCGTGCTCGCAACGCGCTTACCGATCGTCAGTCCCAGGATATCGCAGTAGAAGTCGCGCAATTTATGCATCGTCTCGCGATCGGTACGGAAATTGATGTGGTTGATTTCGGTAAGCGGCATATGTTAACCCCTTGATTTATGCGGCGGCGTTTTGAGTTCTCACTCTGATATGAAGTTCTCTCAACTGCTTCTCATCCACCTCGTTCGGCGCGTTGGTCATCAAGCATTGTGCACGTTGTGTTTTAGGGAAGGCGATCACGTCACGAATGGATTCTGCGCCGGCCATCAGGGTCACCAAACGGTCGAGGCCAAATGCCAGGCCGCCATGCGGAGGTGCGCCGTACTGCAGCGCATCCAGCAGGAAGCCGAACTTCTCTTGCGCTTCTTCTTTCGAAATCTTCAACGCGTCGAATACTTTGGATTGCACGTCCTGTTTGTGAATACGCACAGAACCGCCACCGACTTCCCAACCATTCAGTACCATATCGTAGGCTTTGGACAAGCATGCACCCGGATTGCTGGTGAGCAGGTCTTCGTGACCGTCTTTTGGTGAAGTGAACGGGTGATGCAAGGCCACCCAGCGGTCAGCTTCTTCGTCATGCTCGAACATCGGGAAATCCACCACCCACAGCGGTGCCCAGGCACGACCATCGACATGACCCTTCTCGTGGCCGACTTTGGAGCGCAGTGCACCCAGTGCCTCGTTGACGATTTTGGCTTTGTCCGCGCCGAAGAACACGATGTCGCCATTTTGTGCGCCAGTGCGTTCGATGATGGCTTTAAGCGCATTCACGTGAATGTTCTTCACGATCGGGCTTTGCAGGCCAGTTTCGTTCAATTGGGCGATGTCGTTGATCTTGATGTAAGCCAGACCCTTGGCCCCATAGATTTTGACGAATTCGGTGTAAGCGTCGATCTCGGAACGGGAAATCGCACTGCCGTTAGGCACGCGCATCGCTGCGACACGGCCGCCTTTCATGTTGGCGGCGCCGGAGAACACTTTGAAATCCACGTCTTTCATCACGTCGGTCAGTTCGGTGATTTCCAGCGTTACGCGCATATCCGGCTTGTCTGAACCGTACTTGTTCATTGCCTCAGAGAACGGCATGCGCGGGAATTTGGCTGGCAAATCCACGTTTTGTATTTTTTTCATCATCTGGCGAATCATCTCTTCGACGATGTCCATGATGTCGTTCTCTTCCAGGAACGAGGTCTCGATATCTACCTGGGTGAATTCTGGCTGGCGGTCTGCGCGTAAATCTTCGTCACGGAAGCATTTGGTGATCTGGAAATAGCGGTCGAAGCCGGACACCATCAGCAACTGTTTGAACAATTGTGGCGATTGCGGCAAGGCAAAGAACATGCCGTGATGTACGCGGCTAGGTACCAGATAATCGCGTGCACCTTCCGGGGTGGAGCGGGTCAGCATCGGGGTTTCAACTTCGATGAAGCCATTCGTGTCCAGGTAATCACGCAGATTTTTCGCCACTTTGTAGCGCAGCATCAGGTTCTTCTGCATCGCAGGACGGCGCAAGTCGATGTAACGGTGTTCCAGGCGCACGGTTTCGGTCAGGTTCTCGTCATCCAGCATGAATGGCGGCGTCAGCGATGGGTTAAGAATCTCAATCTGGCTAGCCAGCATTTCCACTTCACCGGTTGGCAGATTCGGGTTCACGGTGCCTTCCGGACGCGGACGCACTTTACATGTCACTTTCAGAACGAACTCGTTACGCACCTGTTCGGCAACACCAAATGCCTCCGGCGTATCAGGATCGATGACGATTTGCGCCATGCCTTCACGGTCACGCAAGTCGATGAAAATCACCCCGCCGTGGTCGCGGCGGCGATGTGCCCAACCGCAAAGTGTAACAGTTTGTCCGATATGTTCGCGGTTTAGGTGGCCGCAGTAGTGTGTACGCATCATTTTGTTTTGATATGAGATTGAGTATATTGAGTTAAGATT
>JAKOWL010000213.1 GCA_029781535.1 Pseudomonadota bacterium | reverse complement strand
CACCCAAAAATCTTGTTCCAGTATTGCCTGCCCAAGCAAGCGCTCACCGCCTTGGCTGGCAAATTCGCCAATCTGCAAGGTGGCAAGTTAACGACGCAGGTCATCCGCTGGTTCGTGAAGCGTTACCAGGTCAATATGGCGGAGGCCGAGAATCCCGATATTGCAAGTTACCCCACATTCAATACATTCTTCACACGACCGTTAAAGCAAGGCGCACGTTTACTTGCCAACGCAGAACTCATTTGCCCGGTCGATGGCGCAATCAGTCAATTCGGCGAGATCAAGCAAGGACAGCTGTTTCAGGCCAAAGGCCATGAATATTCCGCACTCACCCTGCTGGCCGGCAATGCGACCTTAGCAAACCGGTACCAGCAAGGCTTGTTTGCCTGCTTATATCTCAGCCCCAAAGACTATCACCGCATCCACATGCCATGTGACGGCACACTGAAGAGCATGACCTATGTGCCGGGCGACCTGTTCTCGGTCAATCCTCTGACTGCGCAAAACATCCCAAATCTATTTGCCCGCAATGAACGCGTAGTGTGTCAGTTCGTTTCGGAAAAACATGGCACCTTTGTATTGGTACTGGTCGGCGCCACCATTGTCGGCAGCATGGCAACAGTCTGGCATGGCGTGGTCAATCCGCCACGTACTGGGATAATCCAAACTTGGAATTATGAAGGAAAAGATATCTGCCTGAAACGAGGAGAAGAAATGGGGAAATTCCTGCTCGGCTCCACGGTGGTGATGCTATTCGAGCAAAATGCGTTTGCGTTCAACCCCGCCTGGCAATCTGCCAAGCCCATACGCCTTGGCGAAGCCATGTGTTCATGAAAACATTCATTAAACAAACAAGCCCGCTTTTGCGGGCTTGTTTATTTGGCAGTAATTTGCCGGCGAGCATTACGCGGCTTCTGCCGCAAATGCACAACCAATTCATTCAGGGCACTTTTATAGACGTCGCGCTTGAACTCGATGACATCCTCCAAAGGAACCCAGTATTCGCTCCAGCGCCAAGCATCGAACTCGGGAGTATCGGTAGCACGTAGCGACACGTCTGTGTCTCGCCCCACTAGACGCAGCAAATACCAGATTTGTTTCTGCCCTTTATAACTGCCGCGCCATTCGCGCTTGATCCAGGTTGAAGGCACTTCATAACGCAGCCAGTCACGCGTACGTCCCAGAATCTGGACGTGCTCAGGCCTTAAACCCACCTCCTCCATCAACTCGCGGTACATGGCCTGTTCTGGGCTTTCGCCGTATTTGATACCACCTTGCGGAAACTGCCAAGCATGTTCCCGAATACGTTTTCCCCAAAAAACCTTGTTCTGCGCGTTGCAAAGGATAATGCCCACATTCGGGCGATATCCGTCTCGATCTAACATTTTTGCAAAGCCATTTATTCTTAAACTAGTGCAATTTTTTCACATTTTGCCGCACTTTGATAGTAGGCTAACGCTTTTAATCTCAGGCCTTTCCAATGAGACCGTTGCGAACCCTTCTATCCTGCATCGCTGCAAGCCTTATCCTATGCGGGTGCCAGGCCAGTGTAAAAAGCTCCGGGCTAGCTTACATCACCAATCAGGGAGAGCATACCGTTTCCGTCGTCGATACCCAGCAAGCCAAAATCACACACACCATCCAGGTGGGCAAGGCACCTGTCGGCGTTGCAGTTTCTGCCAAGCTGCAGCGGGCATTCATCACCAATGTGGATAGCCAGGACATCAGCGTGATTGATACTTCCACTCAAAGAGTAGTCGATACCATTCAAGTAGGAGGTTCGCCAGTGGGCATCGCTATCGCACCAGATACGCAGACACTGTATGTCGCTGACTGGTACAGCAACCGCATCGTTGCCATCAATACAAAGGACTTCAAACTGCAGCGCAGCCTCATCGCGAAGGAAGCTCCGGCAGGACTGATCGTGAGCCCGGACAATAAAACCTTATATATAGCTGCCAGAGACAGCAATGACATTGCGGTGGTAGATACCGCTCAACTGAACATCACCAGACGCATCAGAGTCGGTCACCATCCTTTCGGCCTTGCGTTGAGCAATGACGGGAAAAGACTATTCAGCGTCAACGTGTATGACAACACCGTCAGCATGATCGACACACAGAACTGGTCATTGCAATCAATCAAGGTGGGCGACCACCCATACTGCGCCGTGGTAAGTCCTGATAATAAATACTTATATGTCAGTAACACCCGCGACGATTCAGTATCTGTAATTGACTTGGCAACGCTTAAATCTGTTGTCACCATTGATGTTGGCATGACACCGGAAGGTCTGGCATACGATAACGCTCGGCAACTAGTCATCGCAACAAGCTGGGGTGACAACAATGTCAGCCTGATTGACACACGCAGCAATAAAGTTGTGCATACCATCAAAACCGGCGACAAAAGTCGAGCTTTTGGTCAATTTATGTTGCAGTAGTCAACCATGGGGCTGGCAAAGCGTTACTGGAAACATAGGCTTTACGGTCCAAGTCATTTATAATGCTGGATTGACCTAGTAGCATCTATTTCTAACTCGTTTTACTCGGAGACTTTGCATGAATAAGTTGTTAGCCGCATTAGCCCTTGCAGCCCTGTCTTTTAACGCCGCTGCACACGGCCCCAGCCCACAGAAAGTGGAAAAAACCATCACCATTAAAGCCGCGCCAGCCAAAGTATGGGCTATCGTAAAAGATTTTGGCAACATGCAAACATGGCATCCAGCCGTAGCCAGCGACAAACTGGAGCAAAAGAAAGACGAAAACGGTGAACAAGCTACATTCCGCACGCTTACTCTCAAATCCGGTGGCGATATCGTAGAAAAACTGCGCTATGCAGATGATGCCAACATGAAACTCAAATATGAAATCGAAAGCGGCGTAGCACCAGTTGCCGACTATAACTCTATCATGACTGTCACCGCAGGCCCTGGCGCCGGTGAAAGCACAGTGACCTGGGTTGGCCGCTTTTATCGC
The DNA here is from genome assembly GCA_029781535.1 of Pseudomonadota bacterium. Taxonomy (GTDB): domain Bacteria; phylum Pseudomonadota; class Gammaproteobacteria; order Burkholderiales; family Methylophilaceae; genus Methylophilus. The sequence goes on along the minus strand of JAKOWL010000213.1, from coordinate 5,085 downwards.
ACATACAAACTGAACCCACCTATCCCACCAGGCCAAGATGACGAAACCGCAGTGAAATTCGTGACTGGCGTATATGACAGCGGACTAGCTGGCCTGAAAAAGGTTGCCGAAGGCTCAAAGTAACGAGCGCCGGCTCCGGCGCAAGTAGCGCAGCTACCGGCTCTGCCAAAAAACCATGGTGGAAGTTCTGGTAGTCGTTGCCAAGTAGTTAAATTAAGAAAAGCGGGCGAAAGCCCGCTTTTTTCATGCCATCAACCGCCGCCAAAATGTGTCACCCTTTGCCAGTTATTGTCAGTCGCAAATAGTTAAGATTTGTCAGATTACTCTGCATCTCGCTCACACAACCACAAAACAAAATATTTATCTTATTGTTTTAATTAAATAATTTATTTACATCTGCATCTACAAACGAAGTTGGCACACCGGTTGCTTATAGTCTACCAAGCACTGGTATTAGCAGTGCTGTTCAAATGTGGCAATGCTAATACCACGTTAATTATGTTTAACCCTTAACTAGTTAAAGGAAATGAAAATGATGAAAAAAGTTCAAAAAGGTTTTACCTTGATCGAGTTGATGATTGTTGTTGCAATTATCGGTATCTTGGCTGCGATCGCGATCCCAGCTTACCAAGACTACACACGCCAATCTGCTAACAAGGCTTGTATGATGGAAGTTAAAGCATATGCCAACAAAGTGTTGGTTGCTTTCTCTAACGGCGATGAAGCAGTGCCTGCAGCAGCACTCGGTGCATGTAGTGCCATAACCAACAGTGCTGCGCTGGCTGCTGGTTTTGCATTGCCTGGAAACCCTGTAGCAACACCTAAAGCTCCAGGCAATAAAACAACTACTTGTGATTACGCAGCTGGTGGCACTTGTACACTCGCTCCTTAATAGTCGGGCAATACATCAGGTTGGTCTTGATAAGACTGAAGGATTAACAACCTGAATCAAGAAGAGAGCCCCTGATAATACAGGGGCTTTTTTCTAGGCTGCAAGTACTGCACACAATGAAGCAAGAACCCGATTCTTCATTGCAGTTATTACACGGATAAAACTTAACACAGACTTCATTAAAGGCAACATACAAGGAAATTACCATGAAGAAACACTCTGGCTTTACCTTAATAGAACTCATGATTGTCGTTGCCATTATTGGCATTCTGGCTGCAATTGCCTTGCCGGCTTATCAAGATTACACCCGCAAGGCCGCAAATAGCGCCTGCCGCGGCGAAGCCAAGGCTTACACACATGCCGTACTGGCTGCGTTAAACAATGTAGGTTCTCCAGTCCCATCTCCGCAAAACGGCCGGTGCACCAATATTCCTGATGCTGCCGCATTAGCCTGGACTTTAGCAACGATGCCAGCGACATACACTACCACTCCCAAAGCGCCTGGTGACACCGACACAACTTGCACAATGGCAACTGGGAATTGCAATTAAGAGGCTGGTTAAAATATTCAACTACTGCTTTGAAAATATTTTAATCCCAACCTGTCTCAGTTTTGTTGTAACACAAACGCCGTTAACCCAAACTGCGCCAGAATAAAAGCCGCCGCGCTACTGCGGCGCCCAGTTTGGCAATAGACGATATATTCCTTGCCTTTATCTAGTGTTGGGACTATCTTGCGCAGTTCGTGTAAAGGCGCATTGGTGGCGCCATCCAAGTGCTGGTATTGATATTCCGAAGCAAACCGCACATCCAGCAACTGCGCGCCCTGGCTGATTTTTTCATCTGCCGTTTTTCTATTCACATAATTGACAATTGGCGCTTTCAGCAGATTGATAAAATCCTGCTTATTCAACCGCAGCAGTTCACCATCCGTCTTCATCGTCACTGTAGCATTACGCTTGGTATCAGAAGCCAGCGCCTCCTCGCCAAACGCTGCGCCATGTGAGATTTCTGCCAGCACGACAGGCGGCTGGCTTGGGTCTTTGATGCGACTGACAATTGCAGTGCCTTCCTTGATCAGGTAGTAATAATCGCCTTCCTGTCCTTGCGTTACTATTACCTGGCCTGCATGCACCTTCATTGGCATCAAACGCCCCAGCATCGCCTCGATATTAGCGGGCGGTACCTTACTGAACACTCCGTTCTGTAATTTAAATGCATTGAAGCTGGCTGCATCCAGCTTGAACTCTTGCTTGGCATCCACGCTTGGTGCACCTGTGGCAATATCGCCGCCTGACTTGGAACCGTACCCGGAAATCTGGTCCCAGGTCATCATGATATCTATCAAATCCAGATCGATACGGGTGACTTCCAGCGGTGTCAGTGCGATCGTATCCCGAATCTTCAATCGACCAGTATCCACCGGGTATTTAGCCGCAGTGGTGCCTGCTCGCAGAATGACCTTGTTCCCGTTTTCATAGCGGATCCCCAAGTCCCCCTTAAGCAAATAGATCGCTTGCATCTCTACATCGCTCATACGAGTAGGATCCAAATCCTTGCTGACATGCTCCACGATACACACATCAGCCAGTTCATTCAGACGATTGGGCGATAACTTGGCGATTGGCTCAAACTTGGCCAACATCGCTTTATCTACCAATTCTGCTTTTGATGGTTTATTGTCCATATTTTCTTTTTTCTATTTTAAATCGAACTCTTGGTGCTGAAGCAAAGCCTTGCAGTGCTGCGTCATCGAGTTCGCAGCAATCTCCTGCATGATAATTTCTCCTTCGCCCGGCTTGAGATGCGTGATAAAAGTGTTGGGCTGCAAACGTGCCTTTGAGAGTTCTGAAGCTAACGTTTGTGGACACAGGTGTTTAGAGATTCTGGCCAATTCGGCATCGGCATTCCTAAATGCAGTTTCGATGATGAGATACTTTAGATTCTCGATTTGATTGACATAATCCCAGAAGGCATCGGAGCCCACCGTATCTCCGGTGAACACCAAGCTACGGATACCGCTATTCACCTGGAACCCTAACGCCGGCACGACATGGTCTGCCGGTAAAGCCGTGACTGTTACGCCAGACAAGGCAACTGCTTGACCTGGCACTATTGCCGCATACTGCAAGAAAGGATGTTCGGCATTGGGAATCTGATTGAAATCCGGCCAGATTTGCCAGTTGAACACATGCGCTTTAAGCGCCTCTATCGTACCCGGATGCGCATGCACGGTAATCGGCGCATCACGCAATCCCATCGCACTGTCCAATAGCAACGGAATAGAAACGATATGATCCAGGTGTGCATGAGTCAAGAAGATATGGTCGATTTTCAGCAAGTCATCCAATGGCAAATCGGCCACCCCAGTTCCCGCATCGATCAGAATATGATCGTCAACCAGCAATGAGGTGGTGCGTAATTCACCCCCCACCCCGCCACTGCATCCTAATACTTTGACCTTCATCTTAGCCACTATTTCGAGTCCAGATTAAACACGCCATCCCACCCGGCATCAGGCGAATGCTTGCGATAGTCCACGATACGTTGCAAATACAATGCATATACTGGAACAGGCGTCATTTTCTGCAGATTCAATAACTGCATCTCTGCCAGATCCCAATCCTGATTGCGATAATGCCGAATCGCTTCGCGGAACAGGACCTGCTCGTCCTGCATCTGTGCCGAGACGTTATCGCCCAGCGGCTCATAGATCGCCACGGGTTTATCTTTGCCTTTCACACGCACCGTATCCAGATAACGGTATGCAAATTCTGGCACTTGATTCTTCAAAGTCTCACTCACGATAATGTTCACACCATAAAGCTTTGTGAGACTTTCCAGCCGTGAACCCAGATTGACGGCATCCCCCATCACGGTATAGGCCATTCGGAAACGCGAACCCATATTGCCGACCACCATATTGCCTGTATTCAGACCGAATCCCATCACGATTGCCGGCCAGCCCTTGATTTCAAACCCCTTGCTGATATGTACGATGGCTGCATTCATCTGGACTGCCGCACGCAAGGCGTTTCTAGCATGCTGCGGGTCCGTCAATGGCGCACCCCAGAATGCCATGATGGCATCACCCATATATTTGTCGATAGTTCCGCGGTTTTGATGAATTATCTGCGTAAGCGGTGTCAGGAACTCGCTCATCATCTGGCTTAGCTGTGCCGGATCCATCCGTTCCGCAATAGTGGTAAATCCACGGATATCACAGAACAGGACTGTCATCTCCCGGCTCTCGCCGACAAGGTTGATAGACTCGGGATTCTCGGCCATCTCCCCCACCAGCTCAGGCGGGATATACTGCCCGAAAACCCGCGCCAATTGGCGCTTTCCACGAGATTCTACAAAAAATCCATAACTCATATTCAATATATACAACAACCCTATCATGACCAAACTGGCAGCTAGCGGCAATACTAGGTTTGCAAACTGCCACAACATCAAACTCAATCCTATTATTGCCGTCAGCAGTATGAATGTTGCCAACGTCGCCTCGGCAGGATTGAGCCTGCTCAACAAAACGAACAGCAAAAAGCCTGCCAACAGCACCAGTATGAATTCTGCCCCCAGCATGTAAGCTGGTCTGGCCTTGAGATTGTTATCGATGATGCCCGCAATCAAGTTGGCATGAACTTCCACTCCTGGATAGGCACTCTGCACTGGCGTCGCCCGCAAATCCATCAGACCAGGCGCTGTAGTACCAATCAGCACGATCTTGCCTTGCAGGCTGGCAGCGGAGACTCTCTGCGCCAATACATCACTGGCTGAAACATAAGCAAAACTGCCTTGCCTGCCACGGTACGGAATAAATGCAGCAACATGCTCGTCAACAGGGATATTTTTTTCTGAGACATCAAAAGATTCCAGACTGGAATAATTCCGGCCGACGCCAATCCTGGCGAAAACTGGCCGGATATCCGCCTGATCCAGATACGCCCTGGCAATCGCTACAGACAAAGCGTCGTAATAACCCTCTTGATACTTTGTCAGCACTGCCACTTTGCGCGTGATGCCATCCTTGTCCGGCTGAGGATTGAAGTGGCCCGCCGCTAGCGCGTTCTGCTGCAGAATCGGCAGATTTGCACCAAACCCCTGGGCCGTTTCGGCATGCACATTCTTGCGGGCAAGGCTATCTGCGGGCAAAGCTGGCTGTGGCAACTGACCAACATGCAGCGAGT
>JAKOWL010000207.1 GCA_029781535.1 Pseudomonadota bacterium | reverse complement strand
GAATTCAGCTATCCGGTATCTGCTGTACCGGTAATGAGGTCTTAATGCGCAATGGTGTGCCTATTGCCACCAGCTACATGGCACAGGAGCTTGCCATCGCAACAGGTGCTGTTGATGTGATGGTTGTTGATGTGCAGTGTATTATGCCTGGTCTGCGCAATGTGGCTGAGTGCTTCCACACCAAGCTGGTTACAACCATGTCCATTTCTAAGATTCCGGGTTCTTATCACTTTGCCTTTGATGAAGCTCATGCTAAAGAGAGTGCAGCTGGTGTAATCAGACTTGCCATTGAGACCTTCAAGACTCGCAAGGCATCAGGCAGACCTGTCAATGTGCCGAAGATTAAGAACAAACTGATGGCCGGCTTCAGCCTGGAGGCTTTGCTGGATCTCTTTGCCGCAATTAATCCTGAGAACCCAATCAAGGTTTTGACTGATGCCATTGATAGCGGAGAGATCGCCGGTGTCTGCGCTCTGGCAGGCTGCAACAACCTGGAAGCTGTATACGAAAAGAACCATACTGAAATTGTAAAAGAACTGGCCAAAAACAATGTCTTTATGGTGGGTACAGGCTGCGTGATGCAGGCTGCTGCCAAGCATGGTCTGCTGACATATGAAGCAGTAGAAGAATATGCGGGCCCAGGCCTGAAGGCATTTATCGACAGGCTGTATGAAGCCAATAAAGACAAGTTACCTGATAAATTGCCGCTTGCTTTCCATATGGGTTCCTGTGTAGACAACAGCCGTATTTTCAACCTCTGGACAGCGATGGCCAATGAATATGGCGTCGATGTTCCTAAGGTGCCGTTTGTTGCTTCCGCACCAGAGGCTATGAGTGAAAAGGCTGTTGCCATCGGTACATGGGTGATCTCCAACGGCATTCCTTGCCATGTAGGTGCTATGCCTCCATTGGAGGGCAGCAATCTGGTATGGAGTGTTGTTACTTGCATTGCCCATGACGTCTTCGGCGGTAACTTTATTCTGGAGACCGATCCTCAGGTTGCCGCTAAGAAGTTGCTGGCAGCACTAGAATACCGTGCTTGGAAGTTACGGATACATAAGAA
>JAKOWL010000176.1 GCA_029781535.1 Pseudomonadota bacterium | reverse complement strand
ATCCGCTTTCGGCTCCCCAGCGTCATTGGTGAGACATAGTCGTCGCGTTGGAAGTCAATCGCTGCGCTCCATGACGCCGCCGCCAGGAACAACACCAGTCCAACATAGGCAAAACGCATGATTTTTCCTTTCCATAATTGCCTTGCCGCAAATATGCTGCGGCGTACCCGTCAGGTGAAATATTCGGCATGCGCGAGCATTGCGTCTGCACGGCCCGGGCAGGTCGTCAGTGGCTACTTTGATACGTCGAAATACTTGTTGGGGTCGCTCGCGTTCGGCTTTTGCAGCTCCATGACTGGATTCAGGACGGAAGACACGTGGCCGTCAACCCAGCAGATGTTCGCCTGCGAAAATGTCTTATGCCGCGGTGATGGCGCTGCGCTCGGCTCCCGCTGCCGGACTATCCAATGGATCGGGACGTAGTTGTTGGCGCGAGTTTCTGAATCGCCGACCATGAGAATCTCTGATGGCCTTTTGACCGACGCCATTTTGATGTTTTTTTTGAGGTCCATCAAATTATTGCTGGCTCCGTAGCCGGGGTAGAGATACAGCCAGACGCTGTTTGGATACACCACGCAATTCAACGTGCTGCCTGGATCGCACCAGGCCTGGTTTGCTACTGCGCGGACGCGCGCCATCGGGCAAAATAAAATCTGGTTGGTCGAGATGTAGCCGTTGAAGTACAGGTCTGATGCCCAGTTGGTAAAGTACTGGTTATCTGACTGCGTCACCGCCGGAAAGCGCTCCATGTCCATTTCGTACATGTGGATTGACAAGCCAACCTGCTTTAAGTTATTGATGCAGGACGTACTCTGGGCAGCGTCTCTTGCCTTGCTCAAGGCCGGCAATAGCATCGCTGCCAAAATCGCCATGATTGCAATCACGACCAGCATCTCAATCAAAGTGAACTTCTTTTGCATATCTGGTCTCCTTGGATTAATGCTATCGAAATAATGCGTTGCCACCTCATTGATGACACGCCCTCAATGCGTTGCCAAGAAATTGATTGCGCTTGCAATCACCATATCATGTTTATATCAATTGTCAAGAATTAAAAGAAGTCGTGTTGATGAGCGTTTGTAGACCAGGCTTCAGTTTGCCGTACGGGGTGCAATTCCCAAAAGTGGGTCATTGCGCGATAGAGTAAACAATACCCCCCCCTTTTTTTTTTGCAAGTACTCAACTTGCTTTTTTTTGTTATCGTGCTATGGTATGCTAAAACGCATATATAAAAGGAGTTACGGCAATGGCGATGGAACAACAACGCGAGTTAGCAAAGGAACTGGTGAAGCTGTGTGGTCTGGTGCGCGGGTCGATTGTCCATACAACACGCAAGTGCGGGCGCGCACAATGCGAATGCGCGAAAGGCAAGCGGCATCCGTTCTGCTATCTGTCGAGGTCTTCAGCCGGTTCGAAAAACAAGATCCAGTATGTGAAGCCGTCCGAGGAAAAGGCGTTTGAGCGTGCCGTGGCCATGTATGAGCGCGCATGGGCAATCATCGAGGAACTGACTGAACTCAACATCAAGGAGATCAAGGACAATGGGAATGACGGACGAAGAACTGAACGCCCTGGTGGAAAAAAAGCTTCTCGAACGC
>JAKOWL010000168.1 GCA_029781535.1 Pseudomonadota bacterium | reverse complement strand
TGTTCTAATCCCGATGCGGAGGGAGATTGTTTAATAGACGCCTGCTTCATGATTATGTGTAAAAACAGGGATACCGCATGCGGCCGCAGTTGCGTGGACTGCACCAAACTACCCTATGTGGCGGCTGCCAAGTGTAGCGAAGCTAGGATATGCATCATTACACAATGTAAAGAGACCTTTCACCCCAGCTCCGATGGCAGCCATTGCGTGCCCAATACGCCCGAGGCCTGCGCCCATGCAGATACAACTAGCGAAACGGCGGTGGATTGCACGGGTATTGCCAATGCTGCGTCCGTGGCATGTACGGTTGAGGGCAACTGCCTGGTGAATAGCTGTAAGCCTGGGTTTCATATCTCGCCAACGCAAGACGCCTGCATCGTAAATGAGCCCAGCGCCTGCGGACGCGTAACGGCTTTTGGCAACGAGGTGCGGGATTGCACGTTAAATGCCGCCAAAGGCGCAGCGCTGTGTAATGCCTCCGGCATTTGTGAGGTGAGCCAATGTTTAGAAAATTATCACTTGAGTTTGGACAAGCGCCGCTGCGAGGATAATAGCCCAGAGGCCTGTGGCGCTGTCGATAGCAGCGCATTGGACAATTGCACGCGCTACGGTGCAAATTATAAGTGCATCGCTGGGAAATGTGAGGAGTCCTATTAACCACGCCTATCGAATGATGGACCAGCTGTATGAAAACAGGGACCTTGCGCAACAGATGGTGCGCCATGCAAGCACGCAACTTGTGGGCGGGCACGTGGACGTGTGCTTTTTCGATGTCACAACGCTTTATTTCGAGAGCTTCGAGCAAGATGAATTGCGCGATTTTGGTTACAGCAAAGACCAAAAGTTTCATCAAACGCAAGTGGTGTTGGCACTTGCTACCACCGATAACGCGCTGCCAATTGGTTACAAACTATTCCACGGTGCTCAGGCAGAAATCACCACGTTGATCGAGTGCTTGAACGCGTGGAAACAGCAAGGATTGCAGATCGGACACGTCACATTCGTGGCGGACCGCGGCATGATGACACGTGAAAACTTGGCGATGTT
>JAKOWL010000113.1 GCA_029781535.1 Pseudomonadota bacterium | reverse complement strand
TACATGTCAGCCTTGTCCAGTTTGCCTTCTTTCTCAAGGGTGATACAACCTGGATCGATCCACACCAGGCTGATAATGCACAGCTCGTTCACCTGATCTTTAGGAATGATGCCTTCAATGACGCAATCCAAGATCGCATCAGCCGTTGCCGCTTGCACTACACCACCAAACAGGCCCACGTCAGTGCTGCCTTTCAAGGTGACTTTTGGCACCGTCATGCAAACCGGGCGAACCATCTGGTTGATGTCACGCACGGCGAACATGGCTGTGTGGCCTTTGCTCTGCGCCATCAAGTTGGCAAATGCCTGACCAACCGGTCCATCAACAGCACCGATTAAAATCTCCGGCATAGCTGCAGTAACGTCTTTACCCTCGGAGAATACGGTGGCTTCGCCCGCTTTGAAAATGATTTTAGACATGAATATTCCTTGAAAATGAATAGGTTACAAAACACGTTATTCTAGCGAAATCACGCTTTTTAGGCAATTTCAAAACAGTAACTGCATATCCACATGCAAAATGTTTGCATCCAGATACGGCTCGCTGGTGATTTGAAATCCAACTTTTTGATAGAACCCGATCGCATGCGTCTGTGCGGATAGTTTCGCGCCAGGAAACCCATGCTGCCTGACAACCTGAACCGCCTTATCCAGCAAGGCCATGCCCACGCCATGATTACGCCAATCCATTAGTACCGCCATGCGGCCAATCTGGTTTCCAACAACACGTGCACAGCCTACCGCTGCTCCATTATGTGTCGCCAATAGATGCACGGCTTCAGCATCAAGCTCGTCCCACTCTAGCTCAACAGGCACATGCTGCTCGTTAATAAAGACTTGTTCCCGCAATCGCATCAAGGCTGGTTTATGGCTTTGCCAATCCGTAGTGATGATAGTTAAATCCGTTGTCATCTGGTTTCCTGCTTGCACAGCCTTACAGTGTCAGGCATTATGCGGCTTTAATCAATGTTCGATAAGGATTTACCATGCAGAAATATTCCACCGCTGCTGCGCGCATTTTGCTGGCTTTGGCTTTCTTAGGACCTGTCATCCTCAGGCTTATCACCATCACTTCCAGCCCGGATGGCTACCTGCAGTACCAGATGACGCTTGGCCAGTTCGGCTTACCTGGGATTTTTGCTCCGTTATTGATTTTAATCGAATTGGTGTGCGGCTTGGCACTGTTTCTCGGTTTTAAGACCAGACTAAATGCTTACATTTTGGCCGTGCTGGCAGCATTCCTGGCGTTCGTGCTGGGCAGCAAGATTCCGGACATGCTGTTCGTCTATCTTGGCATTGCCGGCGGCTTGTTCCTGTTGACGCAGCATCCTAAAACCAGCTGTGCCCTGGATAACAAACTCGGCAAATAACCCCAAGCTTACCGAGCCAAAATCTTGCCTCTGGAAGCCTTATCCCGCTTAGCTTCCAGAGCACCTATAAGAATCACTCCCATTCCAGTTGCGGATAAATCGTGTTCACATTGCGGCGATTAGCCACATCGAACAGCACCCATTTATCTTTTTCACTGATTGCGGCCGTTTCCATGGTCTGCTCCATGCTTTTGCCAGACTTGATAGCCGCACGTACATCGGCCAGTAATAATTTCAGGTAACGCTGCTCGTTGTTAAAAGCAGTAGTCCCGTCCTTGGTAACAGGCCCATGACCTGGTACAACTTGCTTGGCATTCTGGCTTTTTAACGTGTCAATGACGGCAATCAGGCCTTTGATGTCGCCTTCCAAGACTGGCGTACGCTCAATGAACAGCAGATCGCCAGTAAACAGCATTTGTGTCTTGCTATCCGTGACTGCCATATCGGTATGGGTATGTGCGATTGGATAAGCTTTCAGTGTTAACTTGCGATCTCCCAAGTCCAGCTCCATCCCGTCTTTCACCGATATTGTCGGTACGATGGTCTCGCTACCCTTGGCATCTTCACCCAACAATCTGGCATTGAGCTTGTCATACTGTTCCTTACGGTTCAACATTGCATTTGCGAGCTTTTCGTGCCCGACATACTGTGGCTTGTCATCGGTGAACGCGGCATTACCAAACACATGATCAGGATGCACATGTGTGTTGATGACGTACAGCACCGGCAAGGATGTAACCCGCCTGATGGCATCCCGTACCTGCTTGCCAACTTTGTAGCTGCCGCCGGTGTCGATCACGGCAACTCCTTTGCTACCCACAACGAAACTGATGTTGCAAATATCGCCCTGATAACCCACATCAATATCCAGATGCGCGCCATGATGCACATAAATGCCATCACCGAGAGCATCGAAGCCAAAACCGGCTGGCTTAGTACCCGTCTGTGCACAACTCACCAGCAGAACCAATGTTAACAACCACGTCAAATATCGCATCACTGACCGCCTTCGAATTTAGCAGATTAAAATGTTATGATTGAGGGAATGAAATCACCGTGATGATTGTCACACAAAAACGAATTTAACGAGGAGAATTTATGAGCACAAGCCGCTACAATAAAGTAGCCGTCATCTTGCACTGGGTGATTGCATTACTGATTCTATTTATGTTCTGCCTGGGCTGGTATATGACAGACTTGCCCAAAAAAGCACCAGACCAGACCACATTTGATTTGTTTGACCTGGGCATTTTCTCCTGGCAATTAGGCGAACCTGCTTCTCCAAGAACCTTCTATTTCAATCTGCACAAATCCATTGGACTCACGATACTTGCATTGGTCATCGTGCGCGTCGTATGGCGCTTTATCAACAAACCACCCGCACCTCTCGCACATTACAAGGCATGGGAGAAAAAACTAGCTACCGGCATGCATCATCTTTTGTATCTGCTGATGGTAGCGGTACCATTAGCTGGCATCATCATGTCCACCAACAGCAAATATGGCATCAAATGGTTTGGTATCGACTTTTTAAGCGGCGTGGACAACAAACCAGGACGTGAGCAATGGGCCGAGATTCATGAAACCATAGCAATCATCATGCTTATCGTCATTGCCGTGCATCTGCTCGGTGCACTCAAACACAAGTTTGTTGATAAAGACGAAACCATGAAGCGAATGTCATTGTTTTAAGCCAAAAGAAACCAAAACAAAAAAGCCCGCAAAAGCGGGCTTTCTTATTGATCTGAAATGCCGGGAATGATTAGACGTGATAAGCTTTACTGAGCGAACGCACCGCGGCAATCATCGCACCCGCATTTTCCGGTGGGGTCCACTGTGTAATGCCATGCCCCAGATTGAACACATGGCCATGACCGTGACCATAACTGGCCAAAATGTTAGCGACTTCTTTCTCAATTGCTTCTGGCGTGCTCAATAAGATTGCAGGGTCCATATTGCCTTGCAAGGCGACTTTACTGCCCACACGCTCGCGCGCTTGACCGATATCCACCGTCCAATCAAGACCAAGCGCATCTGCGCCAGTTGCTGCCTGCGCCTCCAGCCATAAGCCGCCGCCTTTGGTGAAAATAATGCTAGGTACTTTGCGACCTTCGGCCTCTTTGGTCAAACCATTCACGATTTTTTGCATGTATTGCAGGGAGAACTCAGTGTAAGCATTGTGCGACAAAGCACCGCCCCACGAATCAAAAATCATCACCGCCTGTGCACCGGCCGCGATTTGCGCATTCAAATAATGCGTTACAGTCTGTGCAGTCACGTCCAGGATTTTGTGCAGCAGGTCAGGGCGCGCATACGCCATTTTCTTGGTTGTCAGGAAGTCTGTGCCGCCTTTGCCTTCTACCATATAAGTTGCCAGTGTCCATGGGCTACCGGCAAAACCTATCAACGGCACGCGACCATTCAAACCTTTGCGAATACTGGAGACCGCATCGAACACATACTGCAATTTACTCATGTCCGGCACTTGCAACGCCTTAATCGCTGCCTCTTCTTGCAAGGTTCGCTCGAATTTCGGACCTTCACCTTCTTCAAAATACAAGCCCAGGCCCATCGCATCCGGCACGGTAAGAATGTCAGAAAACAAGATGGAAGCATCCAGCGGATAGCGGTCTATCGGCTGCAAAGTCACTTCCGTGGCAAAAGCAGGGCTTTTACATAACCCAAGAAAACTCCCTGCGTTCTTGCGGCTTTCACGATACTCCGGCAAATAACGCCCAGCCTGCCGCATCATCCATACAGGCGTATATTCGGTGGGTTGCCGCATTAAAGCTCTTAGAAAAGTATCGTTTTGTAGTGTTGTCATTTAACTTATCCCAAAATTAAAAGGGATGCGAATCATGTCTGCATCCCTTTTACAATCAAGCTACCCCGATTATCGAGGAAGCACCGACGAGCCCATCAGGAACTCATCCACCGCCCGCGCACATTGTCGGCCTTCGCGAATCGCCCATACCACCAGCGATTGCCCACGACGCACATCGCCTGCAGCGAAAACCTTATCTTTGCTGGTTTTGTAACACCCAACGCCATCGGTCGTCGCTTTGGCATTGCCACGTGCATCTTTCTCTACACCAAAGGCATCCAGCAATTTTTGTACTGGTGACACGAAACCCATGGCCAGCAACACCAAATCTGCTGGTATCGTGAATTCCGTACCAGGAACTTCACTCATCTTGCCATCTTTCCATTCGAGCTTTGCGCCAACCAGATGCGTGACCTTACCATTCTCGCCCTTGAGCAATTTGGTCGTCACAGACCAATCGCGCTCCGCACCTTCTTCATGACTGCTGGAAGTACGCATCTTGAGCGGCCAGTTTGGCCAAACCAAGTCTTTATTTTCTTTTTCGGGTGGACGTGGCATCAACTCGAATTGCGTCACGCTCGCAGCGCCATGACGGTTTGAAGTCCCCACACAATCTGAGCCGGTATCACCGCCGCCAATGACAACTACATGCTTACCGGTTGCCATGATTTGGTTCGGAATTGTGTCGCCAGCCACCACTTTGTTTTGCGGTACCAGAAAATCCATCGCAAAATGTACGCCATCCAGCTCGCGGCCAGGAACCGGCAAATCGCGAGGCTGTTCGGCACCGCCAGCTAGAATCACGGCATCGTATACTTTCAACAGATCATCCGCTTGAACGTTTTCTCCAACGTGCTGATTCACTTTGAATTCAACACCCTCGGCCTCCATCTGCACCATACGACGGTCAATATTGGATTTTTCCAGTTTGAAATCAGGAATACCATAACGCAACAGACCACCGATACGGCTATTCTTCTCCAACACAGTCACGCTATGGCCGGCTCGCGCCAGTTGCTGCGCAGCTGCCAGACCTGCTGGGCCAGAACCCACAACAGCGATCTTCTTACCAGTTTTATTGGGATTGATTTGCGGTTTTACCCAGCCGGTTTCCCAAGCCTTGTCGATGATCGCATGCTCGATAGATTTGATTCCCACCGCATCATTGTTGATGTTCAGTGTACAGGCTGCTTCACATGGGGCAGGGCAGATGCGGCCCGTAAAATCTGGAAAGTTATTGGTGGAATGCAGCACTTCGATTGCACTTGCCCAATCCTGACGATATACCAAATCATTCCAGTCTGGAATGATATTGTTGATTGGGCAGCCTGTCGTACAAAATGGAATACCGCAGTCCATACAACGCGCGCCTTGCTGCTTGGCCTGATCGTCTGTCAGGTGCAGAACAAATTCTTTATAGTTTTTGACACGTTCCGCTACCGGCAGATTTTCCTCTGACAGACGCTCGAACTCCATGAATCCTGTTACCTTACCCATGATTACAGCCTTTTTTCATCCAATCTCGTTCTAGTGTTATGCAGCCTGTTTGCTTGCTGCTGCAGCCATTTCTGTCAGCGCACGCTTGTATTCATGCGGGAAAACTTTGACAAATTTTCCTCGTTCAGTCGTCCAGCTGGCAAGAATTGTTTGTGCACGCACACTACCTGTCGCTTTGGCATGATTCTCGATCAGTGTTTTTAAAGTCACTTCGTCAGGCTGGTTGCGGTGCTGGATCTTGCCAACATCCGCTTCAGCTGCTTCCACTTTTTCCAACGCCACCATGCTCATATTACAGCGTTTGGCGAACTGCCCGTCGATGTCGTAGACATAAGCGATACCGCCACTCATACCAGCAGCAAAGTTCTGTCCAGTCAGACCAAGCACTACTACCGTACCACCGGTCATGTATTCACAACCATGGTTGCCCACGCCTTCAATCACCGCACTGGCACCCGAGTTACGTACACAGAAACGCTCGCCAGCAACACCACTCAGATAAGCCTCACCTGTTGTCGCACCGTACATGACGGTGTTACCTACAATAATGTTCTCGGCAGCGTCGCCACGGAAAGCCTCTGGCTTGCGAATGACGATTTTGCCGCCACACAAGCCTTTACCTACATAGTCGTTACCTTCACCAGTCAGGTTGAAAGTGATGCCCTTCGCCAGGAAGGCACCAAAGCTCTGACCAGCAGTGCCAGCCAAGTTGACAGTGATCGTATCATCCGGCAAACCAGCGTTGCCATAACGTTTCGCCACCTCATGAGAAAGCATGGTGCCGACAGTGCGGTTGGTATTCAAAATCGGCGTATCGATCACGACTTTCTCGCCTTTTTCCAATGCTGCTTTGGCTTTTGCGACCAGTTGATTATCCAGCGCATTCACCAGACCATGGTCTTGCTCTTCGGTATGCTTGCGGGACACACTAGCTGGCATATCTGGCTGATGGAAAATCTTGCTGAAATCCAGACCTTGAATCTTCCAGTGGTCGATCCCTTTTTGCATATCGAGCAAATCAGCACGGCCAACCAAATCGTCAAATTTGGCAATACCTAAACCAGCCATAATCTCGCGTACTTCTTCGGCCACAAAGAAGAAATAATTCACCACATGCTCTGGCTGCCCTGTAAATTTCTTACGTAGTTCCGGGTCTTGTGTAGCAACGCCAACTGGGCAGGTGTTCAGATGGCATTTACGCATCATGATACAACCTTCGACGACCAGCGGCGCTGTCGCGAAACCAAACTCATCCGCACCCAACAAGGCACCTATCACCACGTCACGGCCGGTCTTCATTTGGCCATCCACCTGCACGACGACACGACCACGTAGTTGATTCAACACTAGGGTCTGCTGAGTCTCGGATAGTCCTAGCTCCCATGGTGTACCTGCATGCTTGATGGAAGAAATGGGAGATGCTCCGGTACCACCATCATGGCCTGCAATCACGATATGATCTGACTTGGCTTTGGCTACACCGGCAGCCACCGTACCCACACCTGTTTCCGATACCAGCTTCACGGAGATGGAAGCTGTCGGATTCGCGTTCTTCAAGTCATGAATCAACTGTGCCAAATCTTCGATGGAGTAGATGTCATGATGTGGGGGAGGTGAGATCAAACCTACGCCGGGCACGCTGAAACGCAATCTGGCAATGTAAGGTGAAACCTTATGGCCTGGCAATTGACCACCCTCGCCGGGCTTGGCGCCTTGCGCCATCTTGATCTGGATCTGATCAGCATTGCTGAGGTAATCTGCAGTCACGCCAAATCGACCGGATGCGACCTGTTTGATGCGTGAGCGCATGGAGTCACCAGCTTTCAACGCTACCGCTTTCTCGATCAAATCCGCACCAAACACTTCAGCTGTGTCAGTATCTTTGGCTACCGGGATGAAACGCTTGGCATCCTCACCACCTTCACCGGTATTGGATTTACCGCCAATGCGATTCATCGCGATCGCCAGCGTTGTATGCGCCTCTGTAGAGATAGAGCCTAATGACATCGCACCCGTCGCAAAGCGTTTGACGATTTCTTTAGCAGACTCAACTTGCTCAAGCGGGATAGGGCTTGCTTTCGGCTTGAATTCGAACAGGCCGCGCAAGGTCATATAACGGCGTGACTGGTCGTTAATCAGCTTAGCGTATTCTTTATAAGTCTCAAACTTGCCTGTGCGAGTGGCATTTTGAAGCTTAGCGATGGACTCTGGTGTCCACATATGTTCTTCACCACGCACACGGAAAGCATACTCGCCACCAGCATCCAGTGCATTTGCCAACACAGGGTCTGTGCCATAGGCTGCACGATGCAAGCGCAAGGCCTCTTCTGCCACTTCGTGCATGCCGATACCTTCGATATTGGTTGCAGTGCCTGTGAAGTATTTTTCAACAAAAGCAGAATTCAAACCGATGGCTTCAAAGATTTGCGCACCGCAATAGGACTGATATGTGGAAATACCCATTTTAGACATGACCTTATACAGCCCCTTGCCTATCGCTTTCACGAATTTGTAGTTTGCTTCTTCAGGCTTATCTGTCATGGTTGCAATGGTTTCATACGCCAACCATGGATATACCGCCTCAGCACCATATCCTGCCAATAGCGCAAAATGATGTACCTCGCGTGCAGAACCAGTAGCAATCACCAAACCTGTTTTGGTACGTAACCCAGTTTTTACCAAATGCTCGTGCACAGCAGCACAAGCCAATAGTGCCGGAATTGCGACTCGCGTTTTGGAAGCAGCTGCATCACTTAATATAATGATATTGATGTCGTTTTTAACCACTTCTTCAGCCACTTCACACAAGTGGCCCAGCGCAACTTCCATCCCCTTGGCGTTCAGCTTGACATCATAGGTCATGTCTAATGTCATGGACCTGTATTTCCCGCTAGTCAACGCATCGATGTTTTTCAGTTTGGCAAAATCACTCGTGCTCAGCACCGGCTGAGCAGCTTCCAACCTCAACGGCGGATTAGTTTCATCTACCGCCAGAAGATTGGGTTTAGGCCCGATGAACGTCACCAGCGACATCACCAACTCCTCACGAATCGGGTCGATTGGCGGGTTGGTCACTTGCGCGAAGAGTTGTTTGAAGTAGTTATAGAAAACTTTCGCTTTATTGGACAACACTGGCAATGCAGCATCGTTACCCATGCTGCCTGCACCTTCTTCACCATTGGCGATCATGGGCTGCAGAATAAATTTGAGGTCTTCCTGCGTATAACCGAACACCTGCTGCGTATCCAGTAAATTTTCCCTGGAAGCAGGCTCCGCAACCTGTTCTTTCAATTCATCCAGATGGAAACGGGTAGCTTCAATCCATTTACGGTATGGCTTAGCGGTAGATAACTGCTGTTTCACTTCTGCATCGTCGATGATACGGCCTTGTTCCATATCGATCAACAGCATCTTGCCTGGTTGCAAGCGCCATTTCTTGATGATTTTTTCTTGCGGGAACGTCAAGACGCCCATTTCCGATGCCATCATCACGATGTCGTCATCTGTCACCAAATAACGTGCCGGGCGCAAGCCGTTCCTGTCCAGGGTTGCGCCAATCATTTTGCCATCTGTGAATGCCACAGCTGCCGGTCCATCCCATGGCTCCATCAATGCAGCATGATATTCATAGAAAGCGCGGCGATCTTCATCCATCAATGGATTGCCAGCCCATGCCTCAGGAATCAGCATCATCATGGCATGCGGCAAGCTGTAACCGCCAGCCACCAACAGTTCCAAGCAGTTATCAAAACAGGCTGAGTCAGATTGACCTTCTGCAATCAATGGCCAGAGCTTGTCCAGATCTTCACCGAACAAGGCGGACTTCATGGTTTCATGACGCGCCGTCATCCAGTTCACGTTGCCACGCACGGTGTTGATCTCGCCGTTATGCGCAATCATCCGGAATGGATGCGCCAAGTCCCAAGCAGGGAACGTATTGGTTGAAAAGCGTTGATGCACCAACGCCAGCGCAGAAACGATCGTCTCATCCTGCAGATCTTTATAATAAACACCCACTTCGTTGGCCAATAACATGCCTTTGTAGACAATCGTGCGGGATGACAAAGAGGGTATATAGAACTCTGCATTGTCACGCAGGTTCAATGCACGCACCGCATGTTCGATACGCTTGCGAATCACAAAGCATTTACGCTCAAACACATTGTTATCGCTGACGTTGGTACCAATGAAAACTTGTCGCATTGCCGGTTCAACATCACGGGCCGCCTGGGCAATATCTCTGTTATCCACCGGAACCACACGCCATCCCAGCAAGGCCTGGCCTTCTTCGGCGACTATCCTGGCGAAAATCGCCTCCACCTGCTGCTGGTGAGCAGAAGTTTGCGGCATAAACACATTTGCAACCGCATATTGACCCACTTCAGGCAAGGTAATACCAAGCTTCGCAGCTTCTTTACGCATGAATGCATCCGGCATTTGCATCAGCAACCCGGCACCATCACCCAATTTTGGGTCATAACCTGTCGCGCCACGGTGCGTCAGGTTGGTCAGGAGCTGTAAGCCCTGCTGTACGATCTGGTGGCTTTTCTTACCCTTAATGTGAGCGACAAAACCTACGCCACAACTGTCTTTTTCATTACGACTATCGTATAAACCCTGATTTTCTGGTGCTTTTGCAACTTGCATATTCTTTGCCTGAAAGTTCTAATTCTAAACATTTAGCGGAACCTTCAATGATACCTTCAAAATGTCTAGGTATCAATCACTTGGCAGTAAATTAGCGCATTACATCTCGAGTTCTGGTGAATGATCCGTTGCTTGTTTATCCATCTCCCGATAAACATGGATTATGGCAACATTTGGATCTACGCCTGCCTTGCTGGCATTTTCTTTTATTAGCCCTTCAAAACGGGTTTGAATATCTGTATCACCAAAATAGGATTTTGCTCTGGATAAATAGTAATCCGCAGATTCCATCAGCTTTTTTGTGCCTTCAGCACCTAAATAGCCAACCCCCAGCACAGCTGCGCCATAGGCTATTTCCCCTGCAGGGGGAGGAATTTCCAACAAAGGCATAGCAGTCACAGCCATGCCGGCGCCAGCAATACCTCCTGCTGTTGTTTCAGCAGCCATTCTTGAAGCATAATTCACGGCACCGACCGGTAATTTACCTGCTTCAATTTCTTTTTGGGCTATATCATAAGTCTCAACCGCAGCAGGAATGGAGGCCACGACACCCAAGGCAGCACCAGCTACAGCGCGTGCTTTTAAAGTGGGCTTGGAAGCCTCGGCCATCCCAGCTTTTACTTCTTCTACCCGGTAATCATAGGGCAGGTTGTCGCGACGGAGCGGAATATCTCTAACTTTATCCAGCTTGGCTGACTGTTGTGCAGAAGTGACAAGATAAGGCTTGCCATCAAGCCCGTTTTGAATAGCGGTCCCTACGCCATATCTGGCATGCAGGTTTTTCAAGCTTTCCAATACCATCTGGGGAGTCACTTTATGTGCATTCTCCAGAAATTTCGCATCATGCATCTCATTTCCAACGGCAAACAACTTATTTGGCTCGTTGTTTGACGGTGCCCAATTTGTAGAAGCTAAGCGCAAAGCGTCAAGGTTTTTGCCAGACTGGTCCGCCAGCGCAACTTGCAAAAATCCCGGGTTACCTGGCAAACGTGAGGGCACAATTCCATTGTCTGCCATCACTCCTTCAATCTCGGGAATACTATTTTGGGGAATCACTGACAAATCCAGCCGAGCGAACTGCAGCCTGATATCGCCCCTATGCACCTCTATCCAAGCTAAGCGGCCAATCATGAATTGCTGTTCAGTAAACTGCGGCATATAGTATTCCGATGAAACGAATTTATTAAGCTAAACAAGCTGACCACCAGCCATTCAAAAGTTAATTTGACTCATGTACGGCTTGATTCATCGCTACTTGTAATGCATCCACTTTAACCTCCACAGGAATGCCATTTTGCGTTGCATGAACTAGATTCTCGTCGACCTTAGCCATCATGCCATCTGGAAGGTTTTGCTTGATAGCCATCGCTTTCACTGCAGCTTGTCCCGTAAGGCTAGGATGCTCTTCGGCAAAATTAGCCCAGTCAGTTTGCGGATTTTTCAAGGCCTGTTTTAAAGTGGTGGCATCATCAGTCCACTTTTGTTGTAAAGTCACTCGCTGCTCGGCAAGATTGCTCAATCTGTTTGATGCCTCCAAACCTTTGATGAACTCCCCTTTGTCCCGAGCGTCAAGCCAAATAGTTTTGGTTTCTGCCAAATGCCGATCTATATAAGGCGTTTTAGGGTCTAAGCGCATTTTTTCTAGATCCCGATTGTTACTCGGCAAGTTATCAATCACCGCCTGAACCTCAGGAGAACGCGCAATACCCGTTAAAATACCACCTGGAGCATAACCTGCGGCATCCAGTGCTGCAGCTTCTTTTTCGCCATGAGCAAATTTTTTGGCTGCAGTAACTCCGGGAATGGCATCTACGCCTACTTCCGCAAAAACTGCTGCTTTATCCATCAGCGTACCCTCGGTAGCATTGGCTTGAGTGACTGCACTTACTAAAGCGGTAAGTGTCACAAATTTCATCCCAAGTTTGGCTGCAGTTTTGCTGTGCGCTGTTTCAATATCCTTTGCTGCATGCATCGAAGAATCTATCGGCAAAGGCTTAATCTGAAAATGAACATCATGCAGGGCTGATGTAGCATCGTGGTACAGCTTGACCATTTCCTTGGCCACAGGGCCTCTTTTAGCTGCCTCCACCAATTCTTGTGTCCACTTTTCAACGTTTGCACGCGCCTCATTCAATGTCGGATTATTCACATAACGCTTATCAGGCACGAGAGCTTCCGGTGAATTAGTATGCAAAGAAAACCCCATCGGCTTTTTGCCTTCGTCAATGTCGCGTATGATTTTTGCATCATTACCAAAATAGGTAATCGACGGTTGAGTAGGCACTTCTGGTGTATGATATTGCGCTGCCATTACTATCCTTAATTCTAAGATATTAAGAGGCTCTTACCAAAAGTTAACTTAAGCGTAGTCATTACTTTGGCTTGGCACCTCACAAGTTAAAACGTAACTCACCACAAAAAAGGGTTAACGGCCAAACTTTTTATTGATTCAATAGGCTAAAAGCCTTCTTGGCTGCCGTAACAGTTTGCGCAACATCATCATCAGTATGAGACGCAGAAACAAAACCAGCTTCGAACGCGGATGGACCAAAATAAATGCCGCTATCCAGCATATGATGAAAGAATTTGTTAAAAGCCTCTTTATCTGCCTGCATGATCTCATTGTAGGAAGTAGGGCAAGTCTTGCTGAAATACAAACCAAACATGCCACCAACGCTTTGCGCGCTAAAAGCCACGCCTGCCTGTTGTGCTGCCAGTACCAGCCCATCAACCAATTTTTTGGTCTGTAGAGCTAGCCTGTCATAGAACCCAGGCTCTTGAACAAACTTGAGAGTCGTCAAGCCAGCGGTCACTGCCACCGGGTTGCCCGACAATGTGCCAGCCTGATATACAGGCCCAAGCGGCGCCAGTACGCTCATGATATCTTTGCGACCACCAAATGCACCGACCGGCAGACCACCGCCGATAACCTTGCCTAAGGTCGTCATGTCTGGTTTGATGCCAAATAGCGCTTGCGCACCGCCCAGAGCGACACGGAACCCTGTCATCACTTCATCAAAGATCAAGACCGTACCATGCTTGGTACACAAGTCGCGCAAGCCATGTATGAACTCCTTGTGTGGCATGATCAGATTCATGTTGCCCACCACTGGCTCCAGAATGACGCATGCGATCTCGTCACCTATTTTTGCAAAAGTATCCTGCAGCATCTGGATATTGTTGTATTCCAAAGTCAAGGTGTGAGCGGCCACTTCAGCTGGGACGCCAGCAGAGCTTGGTTCACCAAAAGTCAGTAAACCAGACCCCGCTTTTACCAGCAATGCGTCGGCATGGCCGTGATAGCAACCCTCGAACTTGATGATCTTGTTACGCTTGGTGAATCCGCGTGCCACGCGAATCGCACTCATGGTCGCTTCCGTACCGCTGCTGACCAGGCGCACCTGCTCCATGCTTGGCACCAGCTTGTTAATGAGCTCTGCCATTTCCAGCTCTAATCCAGTTGGCGCACCAAATGACAAGCTATTGGCCACAACCTCTTGAACAGCTTTAGTAACTTCAGGATGTGCATGACCCAGAATCATCGGACCCCAGGAGTTAATGTAATCGATATATTCCTTGCCGTCTGCATCCCACAAACGTGAGCCTTTGCCGCGTTTGAAGAAAATAGGTGTGCCTCCCACGCTGCGGAAGGCACGCACGGGCGAATTGACGCCGCCAGGAATCAGTTGCTGGGATTTTTCGAACAAAGTTTGATTAAGCGATGTCATGATTTTTTGGCTCTAGTAAACGATTAAACTGTTGGGTGGTTTCGATAATATTGTCGGCATTATATAGCGCGTTAATCACGGCGATTGCATCCGCGCTTTGTAACAACCGCACATTTTGCAATGTGATGCCGCCAATCGCCACTTTGGGGACTTTCAACCCTGCATCGAACAGCGACAAATCCGCTTTGACAGCATCCGGCTTGGTATCAGACGGGAAACAGGCCCCAAACGCGACATAGTCAACACCAGCCTCTTGCGCTAGAAGCGCTAAATCCAAGCGGTTATAGCATGAGGCGCCGATAATCTTATTCGCCCCCAAACGCAATCTGGCTTGTGGGATATCGCCATCCGTGCCGCCCAGATGCACACCATCGGCATTGATTGCCAGACATAAATCAACATGGTCATTGATGATAAATGGCACTTGATAAGCATGGCACAGCGTCTTCAAGACTGCTGCCTGCCACATGCGCAAATCCTTGCCGGCCATCTTGTTACGGTACTGCAGCATGCCAATACCTGCCCGCAATAGCGCTTCGGATTTTGCCAGCAGGATTTCTGTGTCCGCCTCATCCGGCGTGATTGCGTAGATGCGGCTAGTGTTGAATAGATTGGCTTTTGCCATCTGCAGTATCAGAGTCCTCGTCACGCGCCCAAAAGAAACGGTCCGGAATGAATTGCCCCATCCCTGGGCGGAAGCCGTTCTTGAGTGTTTGCCAGGTATATTCCTGCGCTTCCTGCACCGCTTCTTCGACACTCAACCCATGCGCCATGCAAGCAGCGATTGCACTGGTGAGCGTGCAGCCCGAACCATGGTAACTGCCTGGCAGCCGTTCCCAATGATAATCACGAATCAGGCCACTGCGGCCATACAAACTGTTGATCACATCGTGACTGCGCTCATGGGTACCTGTGATCAGCACATATTCGCTGCCCATCTCCAGCAACCGTTCCGCGCATTGGTTCAAGCTGGTATTCTTGACCTCATCACCTTCTTCATAGAAAGCCAGGCGACGCGCCTCGATACTGTTAGGCGTGATCAAGGTTGCCTGCGGAAACAACAACTCGCACATGGCTGCATGCATCTCTTCGTTAGTCAGCTCATCGCCACGGCCTGAGGCCAGTACCGGGTCTATTAGCAGCGGTACATCCGGATAATCGGCCATGATTTCCGCAATTACCGCCACGTTCTCCACGCTGCCCAGCAACCCCAGCTTGAAAGCAGCCACTTGCATGTCCTCTAAAATGGTACGCGCCTGATCGTTGATCCAATCGGAATCCAGCGGCATGATGCTTTCCACGCCCACGCTATCCTGTACAGTGATACCGGTGACTACAGACAGTGGGTGGCAGCCAATGCTGGCCAAAGTAAGGATATCTGCCTGCAAACCAGCGCCGCCACTAGGGTCGGTCGCAGCAAAAGTGAGCACGCAAGGGGGTGAAATCGCCATGTGTTGCTTTCAAATCTGGAGCGGCTGACGGGAATCGAACCCGCGTATCAAGCTTGGGAAGCTGGCGTTCTACCATTGAACTACAGCCGCATAAAACCCATATTCTACTTTTCCACACGCTGCAAAGCAAAGTGAGTTTTCGGATATACTTGGATTATGGCCGTTTCATTAGCAAATAAATTAGTCGTTGGCATCTCTTCACGCGCCTTGTTCGATCTGGAACAAAGCCACCGCCTGTTCGAAACCAAAGGTGTACAGGAGTACAGCCAATTCCAGTGCGAACATGAGAACGACCCGTTGGAAGAAGGCATGGCTTTCCGCCTGGTGCGGAAACTGCTCTCTATCAAAGATAAAAAAGGTGAACCTTGTGTGGAGGTCATCCTGCTCTCGCGCAACAGTGCAGATACCGGCTTGCGCATCTTCAATTCCATCGAGTATCACGGATTGAACATTACCCGTGCCGTGTTCTCACAGGGTGAAAGCCCATATAAATACGCCGAGGCCCTAGGGCTGAATCTGTTTTTGTCTGCAGACCCGACAGACGTGAAAAACGCACTGGACGCGGGTATCGCTGCCGCGACCATCATGTCTTCGACAGTGGGCAACAACAAAAGCCCGCAATTGCGTATCGCTTTTGACGGCGATGCCGTACTTTTCTCGGATGAAGCTGAGCGTGTTTTCAAAGAGCAAGGGCTGGAAGCCTTTACCGAGCACGAAAAAACCAAGGCCAACACGCCCTTGGCCAGCGGACCTTTCAAGCCCTTCCTTGAAGCGCTACATCGTATCCAGCAAGGTTTTGGGCCAGACGATGCGCCGATTCGCACCGCTTTGGTCACCGCGCGCAATGCACCCGCGCACAAACGTGTGATCCAAACCTTGCGTGTCTGGGGAGTGCGTATCGATGAAGCGATATTTCTGGGTGGCGTGGAAAAAGGCCCGGTATTGAAAGCATTCGGCGCGGATATCTTCTTTGATGACCAGAAATCACATTGTGATTCCGCGCGCCAGCATGTCGCCACCGGCCATGTGCCACACGGCGTAGGCAACCGTTAACGCACGCGCGCATTCATTATCCAAATAGATGCTCTGGAAGCCGCACCCGGATTGGCTTGCAGGGCAGGTAGTCGAATAATGAAAAATCAAGTGCGTGAGAATCAGATTTCTATCGGATCCAGGTCCAGCACCCAGCGTATCTTGGCGGCGGATTTATCAGCGCGAATCTGCGGTATCAATGTTTTGAACAACTGCTGCAGATGCCCGCGGCTAGTGGATTGAAACAGTAACTGTCCACGCTCCATGCCTTTCAGGCGTTCCATCTGCGGACGTACCGGGTCATAAATCATCACCTCCGTACCGGTTTGGCGCGCCCATTGTGCCACTTGCGTCAGAAAGCGGTTCACTAACGCATAGTCATTGGCTTCTGCCTTGATGAGTGCAAAATATCGTAGCGGCGGGAACTGCATCACCTGCCGTTCGTGCAGTAACTCGGCTGCATAGCTCGCGTAATCTTGATGGCGCAAAGCCGCAAATAATGGATGTTGCGGAAACGCCGTCTGTATCAGCACCTCGCCAGCTTTGTCTGCACGTCCGGCGCGGCCAGCGACCTGCATCAACTGGGCGAACAAGCGTTCCGCAGCACGGAAATCCGGGCTATACAAGGCACTATCGGTATCCAGCACACCTACCAAAGTCAGATTCGGGAAATCATGCCCCTTCGCCAGCATCTGCGTCCCGACCAGAATATCCACCTCACCGGCATGGACCCGGCGGAGCAGATCATGCAGCGCATCCTTGCTGCGCATGCTGTCTCTATCCACACGGGCGATTCTGGCCTGGGGGAAAAGTTGTTGCAGTGTCGCCTCCAGGCGTTGTGTCGCCTGACCGACCGGTTTCAAATCCGGATTGCCGCAGCTGGGACATTGCAGGGGGATCTTCTGCTCGTGACCGCAGTGATGGCACTTGAGACGCCTTTGGCTCAGATGTACCACCAGCCGTGCCGAACAGCGCGGGCAGGATGACGTCCACTGGCAGGCGTTGCAATGTAGCACAGGAGCATAACCACGCCGGTTGAGAAAGAGCAGGCTTTGCTCACCACGTTCCAGACGTGTTTTGATGGCCCGCACCAGCAAAGGTGAGAATCCATTCTCGGTGGGAGATTTAGCGATATCAATGCAGTGAATCTGCGGCAGTTGCGCGCTTTGCACAGCACGCTCTTTCAGCGTCAGCAAACCGTATTGGCCCTTTTGTGCCTGATGCCAGGTTTCCAGCGCAGGCGTGGCACTGCCCATCACGACCGGAACATCAAGCTGCTTGGCACGCATCAGGGCTACATCCCGCGCGTGATAACGCATGCCTTCCTGTTGCTTGTAAGAGCCATCATGCTCCTCATCCATGACGATGATGGAGAGATGCGGTAAGGGCGTGAATACGCTCAAACGCGTGCCTATGACGATTTTGGCCGCGCCGCTGGCTGCTGCTTGCCAATTATGTAAGCGCTCACTTTCACCAAGATTGCTATGTAACGTAACTAGTGGGAATTCACTCAAGCGGGTTCGGAATCGGGATTCCAATTGCGGGGTCAGGTTGATTTCCGGCACCAGCACCAATGCCTGCGTGTTCGGCTGATGCAGGACCTCTGCCAGGATCTGCATGTAGACTTCAGTCTTGCCGCTACCCGTGATGCCATACAACAGCCAGGGCTTGAACTTGTCTTTTTCTGCCAGCACGGCATCGATGGCAGCCTTTTGTTCGGCATTCAGCTGCGGGGCGGCCTGATTGGCAGGCAAGGAGGGTTTGACGGCGACGATTTCCTGTTTGCTGATCAGCCCTTTTGTCTCCAACTGTAAAATCGCTTTGCGCCAGGTGCCGGATATTTGTACCAATTCTGCCTCTGTCAGACTGTCGCTGGATTGGAACGCTTGTACGATACGATGCAGCACCGTTTGCCGCGCAGGAATTTCCGCTAAATTGATTGCACCACACAAGCTATAAGAGAAAGTCTTGCGTGCATTGGCAGGCTTGGTCTGGCGCAACCGCAAAGGCAGACCAGAAAGCAACACCTGGCCTAATGGAGCATGATAGTAATCGGCACAAAACTTCAGCAGCTTGAAGCTGTCATTATCAAAGACAACATCTTCGAACACATGTGTAACCGGTTTCAGTTTTTCAAGCTCGAATTCGCTTTGCGTGACGATATCTATCACCACGCCAATGAGATTGCGGCCTGCGAATGAAACCACTACACGATTACCGATACGGGCAGAAAAGCCATTATCGGTGTAGTCGAACAATCTATCGAGTGGCACATCCAGTGCGATTTTTAGAATTTTCGACATGTGAGGTGAGCGTTTAGGCAGCTTGAGTTAAAATAACGGTTTTGCAAAAAATAGAATCCCCTTGAAACAGCATATTATAGAATTACTTGGTCAGGCGGCAGCTAAAATCGGTGCTGACTTAGGTCATACCGAGATTATCCTAGATCGACCAAAATCCTCAGAACATGGTGATTTTGCCAGTAATCTGGCCATGCAGCTGGCCAAACCTCTACGCCAGAACCCGCGTGCGATTGCCGAAAATCTGGTCAAAAACTTGCCTGACAGCGACTTTATTCAAAAAGTAGAAATCGCAGGCGCGGGATTTATCAACTTTTTTCTTTCCAACATTGCAAAAACAGCTATCGTAAAAGCCATTCAATCTAAAGGTGAGCAATTCGGCCGTCACAATGTTGGAGAGGGTCAAAAAGTCCAGGTGGAATTTGTCTCTGCCAATCCCACCGGGCCGCTGCATGTCGGCCACGGCCGAGGTGCGGCGGTGGGTGATTGCCTGTGCCGCCTGCTGGAGGCCACCGGCTGGGATGTAACACGCGAATTTTACTACAACGACGCTGGCCAACAGATCGACAACCTGACTTTATCCGTACAATTACGCTGCAAAGGGATCGGCCCGGACAATCCTGCCTGGCCAGAAGATGGTTATCGCGGCGATTACATCAATGATGTGGCGAATGCCTATATGGCTCGACTGACAATAGATGCTGAAGATCAACACATAGTAGGCAAGGGTGACCCAAACAATACCGAAGCGATCCGTCACTTTGCTGTGGCCTATCTGCGCCGCGAACAGGATGCCGACCTGAAAGCATTTCAGGTTCACTTTGATGTCTATTCACTGGAATCCGCTCTTTATACACACGGCAAAGTAGAAGAGACTGTTCAGGATCTGGTTACCAGCGGCCATACCTACGAACAGGATGACGCCTTATGGCTGCGCACCACAACGTTTGGCGACGATAAAGACCGTGTGATGCGCAAAAGTGAAGGCGGCTATACCTATTTTGTCCCGGACGTAGCTTACCACAAGGACAAGTGGCAACGCGGGTTCAAACGCGTCATCAACGAGCAGGGCGCAGATCACCATAGTACGATTACCAGGGTGAGAGCCGGTTTGCAGGCGCTGGACATTGGTATCCCGCAAGACTGGCCGGAATATGTACTGCATCAGATGGTCACCGTGATGCGTGGTGGCGAGGAAGTCAAAATCAGCAAACGCGCGGGCAGCTACGTCACTCTGCGCGACTTGATTGAGGAAGTTGGTTGCGATGCTACACGCTTCTTTCTTGCGGCACGCAAGGCTGATTCGCAATTGGTGTTTGATATTGATATCGCCAAGGCACAGACAAATGATAATCCGGTGTATTACATCCAATACGCACATGCGCGTATTTGCAGCGTACTTAACCAGTGGGATGGTGACATCAATATATTAAAAGATGCCGATTTGACGCCACTTAACACTGCACATGAAGCAGCGTTGATGCAACGTTTGGCAGAGTATCCGGAAATAGTGAAAATTGCGGCGGTGGAATTGACACCACATACCATTGCCAACTATTTAAAAGATTGTGCTAGCGATTTGCATAGCTATTACAATGACAGCAAATTTTTGGTAGATGACGAGCCAACCAAACTGGCACGTTTGGCGTTAATCACAGCAACACGCCAGGTATTGCGTAATGGCTTGGGCCTGCTTGGTCTAAGCGCGCCGGAAAAGATGTAAAAGGATAAGTTATGACAAGAGATTACAAACCCTCACCGCAAAGCAAACCATCGGGCAAAGGCTCAGCCTTTTTTTCCGGATTGCTGATTGGTTTGCTTCTCGGAATAGGGGCATCTGTCGCGCTTACGGTATTTATCAAGGGTGGTGATAATCCTTTTATAGGTACCGCAAAGCCTAACAAAGGCATGCTTTCTGAGAAACTACCGAAAATTAACGTCTCTAAAGATAAAGATAACGCACTACCTAAAGATGAAAACCCAAGCGAGACTAAAGAAAACAGCTCAGACAACCAGTTTGATTTCTACACGATTCTGCCGGAAACCGAGAGCACAGTAACCGAACAGGAAATCAAGGATAGTGCCGCTACGGTTAAAAAGGACAGTTACTTCCTGCAGGTAGGCGCTTTCCCTAATGAAGCGGATGCCGATAACATGAAAGCCAAACTGGCGCTGTTAGGATTTGAAGCGGTAGTACAAACCGCCACCATTCCGGACAAGGGTACCTGGCACCGCGTCCGTGTCGGCCCATTGAGTGATGTAGATCAAATCAACAAAATCAGGGGTGACTTAACCACCAACGGATTCAATACGGATTTAATCAAGATACATACTGAAACACCATCACACTAGAGAATATCGAGCACTTATGTCATCCCTTGCGGTCAACAATCGTTAGTCGCTCTGAATAACACTTAAATATAATTAGGAAACGTACCATGAAAAAATTTTTGATCACGTTGTTTCTCACAGCCTCCACATTGAGCTTCCAAGCATGTGCAGTAGCGGATGCACCCAAAGTAGGTGAACAATTTGATGCGGTTGCGCAACCAATCAATACCGATAACCCAGCCAAGATCGAAGTCATGGAGATTTTCTGGTATGGCTGTCCACACTGTTACCATATGGAAGCACCTCTGAGCGCCTGGGCCAAAAAATTACCTGGCGACGTGTATTTCAAACGAGTACCCGGTCTACCTAACCCAAGCTGGGCGCCCATGGCCAAGGCTTTTTACGCCATGGAAACATTAGGTGTACAGGAAAAGCTACACGCTCAACTGTTTGACGCGATTCATAAGCAGAAAACGCTCAATCCGACCGATGAAAAAGGCGCGATTGACTGGATTACCAAGCAAAGCGGATTGGATCGCGCTAAAGTCGAAGGCGCCTTCAAATCCTTTACTATCAACACCAGTTTGAACCGTGCTGCACTCATTTTCCGTAATTCCGGTGCTACTGGCGTTCCTAGCCTTATCATCGACGGTCGATATATTACATCCAGCACAATGGCTGGTGGCAACGATCAGGCGCTTGCTGTCGCTGACTATATCATCAGCAACGTGCGTAAAGACAAGGCTGCTGCGGCAAAAAAATAGTGCAGGACAATATAGCCAATAAAATATAGGGGCTAAAAAACCCTGTCAAAACCGCAGACCACTAAGCTTTTTGCTACACTCAAGCCCACAACTTTTGTGGGCTTTTTCATATGACCATCTCAGTATTTATCACAGGCGCTTCCAGCGGCATCGGACAAGCCCTGGCGCGAGCCTATGTGTCGCAATTTCCGGGCATCAGATTAGGTTTGCTGGGACGTAACACCACCGCATTGCAAAACTTGGCAAACGAATTGAAACCAGATGCTGACTGTGTGTTTTATTGCGTTGATGTACGTGATGCGAACGCGTTACAACTCGCGGCACAGGATTTCATCCATCGCTTTGGCATTCCTGATATCGTGATCGCAAACGCCGGTGTCAGCCGGGGCACACTTACAGAATATCAGGAAGATATCGCAGCCTTTCAGGCGGTGATGGATACTAACTTGATGGGCATGGTACATACGTTTCAGCCTTTTATCTCCGGCATGAAGCAACGCGGGCGAGGGCAACTCGTTGGGGTGGCCAGTGTGGCCGGAATCCGTGGCCTGCCAGGCAGCGGGGCATATAGCGCCAGCAAATCTGCAGCCATCACCTACCTGGAAAGCCTTCGGAGCGAAATGCAACATTTTGGCATCGCAGTGACGACTGTTGCACCGGGGTATATACGCACACCGATGACAGACATCAATCAATACCCCATGCCTTTTTTGATGGATGCTGAAACATTCGCCAATCAATTTATCAAGGCGGTACAAGCCAAACGCCGGTTTGTCATTATCCCCTGGCAAATGAGTATTGTTGCCAGACTTATGCGCCTAATTCCTTCCTGGTTGTGGGACAAACTTACCAAGAACGCACCGCATAAAACCAGAAAACTCAGCTAGTACCACTGACATTTGCTTTCCCGCCTGCTTTGCGCTATTGTGCGCGGTAAATCAAAAAGGTAAATTCATGTTAAAACAGTCTGTTAGAGTATTTTTTTATGTATTTTGTTTAAGTTTTTTAAATGCCCATGCCCAAAATGGAGAAATCTACAAATCCAGCCAAGGGCACTGGTTCATTAATGGTGGCATCGGCAGTGAAGAAGCAGAAAAAATCCGGCATGTCGCAAATAAGTACTCACTTCAGGTACTTTTCACCTTGGGAAATGCAGGGGCATGGGTGGCTGATGCAAATCTGTTGATTCTGGATAGAGCTGGTAATACTATCTTTAGCAAATCAGTCGCTGGGCCGCTACTTTATATCAACCTTCCAGCAGGCGATTATCAAATCATCGGTCGTTACAATGGTATTCGTGAATCCAAGCGCATCACGCTCTCTGGTGAGAAACCGCAGCGTGTGATCCTCAACTGGAAAGATGGATCCGATGAATATTCGGTAAACAGTAAGGACGATACTGAACCATAACAGCTGAGAATAAGATGGTCATAGATAACACACTTTGGCTTAATCTTGCTACCGCGCTAGGTATTGGTTTACTGATTGGCGTGGAACGCGAACGCAGCAAAGGCTCCGGTCCAGGCAGAGCCTTTGCTGGCTTACGCACATTCACGATAGCTTCCTTGTTGGGAGCCATCAGCGCTATCTTCAATTTTTGGCTGCTTGTCATCTCCGTGTTATGTGTGATGATTTTTGTCGCCGTCGCCTATTTTTCCAAACGCACCGATGACCCTGGACTCACTACAGAAATCGCGCTGGTATTCACTGTGATTCTGGGTGGATTAGCCATGAGTCAAACCGCCATGGCTGCCGCTATTGCGGTTGTAATCGCAATTTTGCTTGCTGCAAAGGAACCACTCCACGGTTTTGTGAAGAGAGTCATCACCGAAGATGAATTGAATGACTTTCTGATTCTGGCAGCGGCTACGCTCATCATCTTACCCTTGATGCCCGACAAATTTATGGGACCATTTACTGCCATCAACCCACGATATCTCTGGCTTGTCGTCATTTTGATCATGCTGATCAGCGCACTTGGTCATATCGCTTTACGCTGGTTCGGGGGGCGCGTCGGCTTGCCTATCGCCGGGTTTTTTTCGGGATTCATATCCAGCATCGCGACCATTGGCAGCATGGGGGAACAGACAAAAAACTCGCCGGGTTTGACCGGCTCCGCAGTGGCAGGCGCCGTTTTATCCAGCTTGGCTACAATGATGCAACTTGCCATCCTGTTGGCTGCAGTCCATCCACCCGCACTGGGTTCACTTGTCTGGCCTTTACTGGCTGGCGGTGTAGCTACGGCCGGTTATGGAGCATGGCTAATGCTCACATCGCATAAGGATGGCATCAAGCAGGATGCTTATCAAGCCAAACGACCCTTCAGCACAAAAACAGCTTTAATGCTAACATCGGTAATTGCACTAGTACTCATCGTGTCCGCAGCATTGAAAGCCTGGTTTGGTGAAAAGGGGCTGTTAATCGCATCTGCTGTCGCCGGCCTTACTGACGTGCATAGTGCGGCCATCTCTGTAGCAACGCTCGCAGCATCCCATCAATTAAGTACAGCCGACACCGCATTACCCATTCTGGTAGCGATATCCGTCAATACCATCTCCAAGGCTATCATGGCTGTAACCAGCGGCAGCAAAAAGTTTGCAGCTCTGGTCATAACGAGTCATGTCATACAAACAGCCGTGATTTGGGCTGTCTGGTATTGGGTTTAATAGCTGCTATTCCACAGTAACGGATTTTGCCAGGTTTCTTGGTTTATCAACGTCCGTACCACGCATCAGCGCAGCATGGTAAGCCAATAATTGCACTGGAATCGTATGCAAAATAGGTGAAAGCACACCGACATGACGCGGTGTGCGTATGACATGCACCCCTTCCGATTCGGTAAAATGGCTATCTGCATCTGCAAATACGAACAGTTCACCGCCTCGCGCTTTTACTTCCTGCATATTGGACTTCACTTTCTCCAACAATGCATCATTCGGCGCAATCACCACGACAGGCATATTGCTATCCACCAAAGCCAGCGGGCCATGCTTCAACTCACCTGCCGGGTAGGCCTCGGCATGGATATAGGAAATCTCTTTCAATTTTAATGCGCCTTCCAAGGCTACAGGATAATGCACACCGCGCCCCAAGAACAACGCATGTTCCTTGTCGGCAAAACGTTTAGCCCATTCACGAATCTGCGGCTCCAAATTGAGCGCATATTGCACACTACCCGCTAACTGGCGCAGCGCCGCCAGATATTCCTGTTCTTGGGCTGCTGTTAGTAGGCCTTTCTGTTTGGCCAACGTTGCTGCCAATACAAATAATGCAACCAATTGTGTCGTAAATGCTTTAGTAGAAGCCACACCAATTTCGGCCCCTGCTCTTGTATAGAAAACAAGCTCGGAAGCGCGCGGGATAGCGCTTTCCTGAACATTGCAGATAGACAAGGTCAGATGCTGTCCTAATGCCTTAGCGTGCTTCAGGGCCTCCATCGTATCCAGAGTTTCGCCGCTTTGAGAGATGGTCACAATCAACTGGTGCGGACTGGCCACCGAAGCACGGTAACGGTATTCGCTGGCTATTTCTACGTTGCAAGAGATTTTTGCAATGCTTTCCAGCCAGTATTTGGCGGTCAGCCCAGCATAATAGCTTGTACCTGCTGCCAATATAAGCACGCTTTGCACTTGTTTGAACACGTCATGAGCACCTGCGCCAAAAAGCTCAGGTCTGAACTGGCCATCGTCAATCAACGCTTCGATGGTATCCGTCAGGGCACGTGGTTGTTCGTGGATTTCCTTTTGCATGAAGTGGCTGTATGGGCCAAGCTCCAGGCTGGCCAGTGATACGTCACTCATATGTACCTTGCGCTCAGCCAGCGTGCCGTCCTCGCCGTATATCTCAACTCCCTGCGTCGTCAGCTTGGCAATATCGCCGTCTTCCAGGTAAATGACTTTGCGCGTGACAGACAACACGGCAGAAACATCCGAGGCGATAAAGTTTTCACCATCCCCCAAGCCGATCAGCAACGGGCATCCTTGACGAGCACATACCATGACATTGGGCTGATTGACTGCAATGACGCTAATAGCAAACGCACCTGTCAGCTCAGATACAGCCTGCCTGACGGCCGTATATAAATCGGCACCTTTGGCATGATAAAAATGTACCAGATGCGCGATCACTTCCGTATCTGTTTGAGAATTGAACTGATAGCCCAGTTTCTTGAGCTTATCTCGTTGCTCATCGTGATTTTCGATAATGCCATTATGCACCACCGCGATTTCGGGATTCTGCTGTGTAGGCGATACATGAGGATGCGCATTGCTTTCCGTAACACCACCGTGTGTTGCCCAGCGTGTATGGCCAATGCCTAAGAAGCCCTTCAGGTTAGCTTCCGCTGATTTATTCTGAAGCTCGCTGACACGTCCCACGGCACGTACACGCTCGATGGCCCCATCCAGCACAGCCAGACCTGCGGAGTCATAACCGCGATATTCCAACCTGCTCAAGCCTTCGATCAACGTAGGTACGATGTCACGCTTGGCAATGGCACCAACTATTCCACACATACTGATTCCTATTTCTTTATTTTTTGTGGCCGTTTCCAGCCAGTAATGGATTTTTGTTCTTTGGCACGACAAATCGTCAATTGATCAGCCGGCGCATCTTTGGTAATGGTAGAGCCTGCACCAATCGTAGCACCGCGTGCTACCGTCACAGGCGCTACCAGTTGTGTATCCGAACCTACAAATACATCATCTTCGATGATGGTTCTGAATTTATTTGCCCCATCATAATTACATGTGATCGTACCTGCGCCTATATTCACATTTTTACCTACCGTAGCGTCACCCACATAGCTCAGGTGATTGATTTTGCTGCCTACATCAACTTGGGCGTTTTTCAATTCCACGAAATTGCCTACATGTGCCTCTGCGCCCAATGTCGTTCCTGGCCGCAGGCGTGCAAACGGACCAATGCGCGCGTTCACACCAATCTGTGTATCTAGGATATGTGTAAATGGTGCAATTTGTGTGCCCGCAGCGATATGCGCATTCCTGATCACACAGTTCGCTCCAATTTCAACGTTGTCGCCAACCGTCACATTACCTTCGAAGATGCAGCCAACATCTATGCTGACATCCTGCCCACAATGCAATGTGCCTCGCACATCTATCCTATGTGGATCTGCAAGAGTTACGCCCTTTTGCATCAAACTCTGCGCATATCTCCACTGATATACACGCTCAAGAGCAGCCAAATCGGATTTGGAATTGACACCTTCCACCGAGAACTCATCGGCTGCCACTAATGCGGTGACATTTTTACCGTCATGCACCGCCATGGCTACTATATCTGTCAGATAGTACTCTTTTTGTGCATTCTGATTAGTCAAACCGCTCACCCAGGCCTTCAGTTCAATATTACGCACTGCAATAATTCCTGTATTCACTTCATCGATTTTACGCTGTTCTTCATCGGCATCTTTGTATTCGACAATGGCCTGTACCATGCCATTTGTATCACGCACGATACGCCCGTAGCTGGCAGGATTATGTTTTTTAATCGTGAGTAATCCCAATGCATCTGTTGAATCGAGCAGTTGCCTGCATGTTTCAGCATTAACCAGTGGTACATCGCCTAGCAATATGAGAGTTGTGGCATCGCTATCCAGATGAGGTAATACCTGCATGACAGCATGCCCGGTACCCAGCT
>JAKOWL010000100.1 GCA_029781535.1 Pseudomonadota bacterium | reverse complement strand
CTTGCATCTTGAATTTGCAGGTCGTATGTTTGGTGTAAGCGATGCTGCATATCACGCACTTGGAACGGCCAAGACACTTCAGGCTCTTGATGGATCTAGAATTCGCTGTGCTGAGGTCAATCGTACCTTAGTTCAGACGTACCTTAGGCGCTTTGAAGAAACAGGACGGTTGAACCGTGCGAATACACTAGCCTTAGTAGGCTGATTCGCCCTTTGAAAAGGTGTCAAATGAAGCGGTTGTGGTTCATTGTCATCCTTTGCTTGATCATATTGACTTACGGTTTAAGAAAGACGCTTATTGCGCTTTGGTTAGGTCTACGAAACCCTGCGAATGCCTCGCACGTAAATCGTGGGTTAAAGATTCCTATGAGCGATGGCATTCATCTGTGTGCGGATCATTATGCTCCGGCGATAACCAAGCCATGTCCAGTTATTTTGATCCGGTCTCCATATGGTCGGAACATCCAATCTGGGCCATTTGGAGCGCTAATTGAATTTTGCGCTTATCGTTTTGCAGAACGCGGTTATCATGTGCTTGTGCAGGATACACGTGGACGATTTGCATCCGAAGGAGCGTTTCAACCCTTCTTATTTGAACGAGAGGATGCACGTTCGACTTTTGCGTGGTTAGCGCAGCAATCTTGGTTTGATGGGCAAGTAGGCATGTGGGGGCCAAGTTATCTGGGCATCGTGCAATGGGTTGTTGCTGATGATCCAGTCGTAAAAGCGCTTGTGCCCGGGCTTACAGCTTCTAACTTGTATGACATCATCTTCCCGGCCAAATCACTAGATCTAAGCCTCATAATGCGTTGGATGTCGTTGCTTCGCTTTCAGGAAAGGCACAAGAGTTGGATTCGCCAAGCATTTGTGATCCTTGAAGTTGAACGGGATGTTCGCCATACCTTTAATCACCTGCCTGTCATACAAGCTGATGCAGCGATGCGAGAGGGTAACGTCGCCTATTACCGCTCTTGGGTTGATGCAATACTCCACGATCCATCTGTCGCTGAGAAATTGCACTGTGCCAATCACGATCATGTAAAGGCTCCGGTTCATTTGATAGGTGGCTGGTATGACTTTTTCTTAGGAGGATTGTTGAAGGATTATGCCAGCCTGAAGGCTGCTGGGCACACGCCCTATCTGACTATAGGGCCGTGGCGGCATATGAGTAACTTATTCTTG
>JAKOWL010000092.1 GCA_029781535.1 Pseudomonadota bacterium | reverse complement strand
ATTTCTGTGCTGCACACCAAAATGCTGACTGGCTAACCTTGCCAGATGCTGCTCAGCCATCCAATGAAAGCAGTGTAGGCCTGGTGTACATACATACGTGCTTGATGGCCTTGGCCAACCCTAGCCACCTTTCTGGCGCGGACATACTCAAAGCCAATGCCTATTTGAACAAAGTCTCACATCTTGCAGAATTACGTGCATTGGGCCTGATCGACAACCCTGCAGGGGTGTTTCTGATCAAGCTTGACAGTAAATCTCCACCGGTGCCTTTCAGCAAAAACCAATCCATACCGAATGAGGATACTGACATTCTGTTAGTCACTGTCAACCTTGCCAGGATAATCCATAGTCATATCAAAACATTACAGAATGACACTACTCCGGATGGGGATGTCCTGCCAAACAAGGCTGACCCGAGCAATCTGGATTTACTGATGCAACTGATCAAGCACTTTGGCAAACCACCGTTGCGAATTTTTAACAGAAGTAAAAAAACAGATGGGGTGGAACTTAATATCGGCATATCAGCCGCACATCATGGCCTGCTGAGAAACCAGGAATCCACATATCCGCCAAGCCCAGCGGGGGTCCAACGTGCTTCACGCTGGCAAGTCTTGAATGCCAGTGCCGGCGGTTATTCTTTGCGCAAGTTCAATTCGTCTCAGGCTGCCGTTCACGTAGGAGATATCGTTGTCATCAAAAACGCCAAAACCATACAATGGGAGGTTGCCATTGTGCGATGGGCAAATGTAAACGATTTGAATCAGCTGGATATTGGCTTACAGTTGATATCGCCCAGCGTTTCGGCAGCTACTGTCAATGCCCCTAAAGGCGGCATGGAAAGTGAAGCGCTGTTATTACCCGAGTTGAGCGCGCTGAAACAACCGTCAACACTTATTCTGTCACCCGGGGCCAGCATAGGTGACACGATAGATTTAATGTGTGGCGGCAAGGAAAGCAAAGTGATTCTAACCAACCCGATGGAGCGTACATCCATGTTTACACGTTTTCAGTACGACTTGATATAAATAAACAGATGTTGTTATACTAATCATAGTTAACAATTAACTGATTCCCCAGATTTTTAATTCATAGATCTATTTTCATTTTTATCGCACAACTTTGTTGTCGCAACCCTTGGCAACTCACACATTCATATATTGAGACTATTATGAGCGAACATATTATCCATCTTAGCGATGCATCCTTTGAGCAAGACGTATTGCAATCCACGACTCCCGTACTGGTAGACTACTGGGCTGAGTGGTGCGGGCCCTGCAAAATGATTGCCCCTATTCTGGATGACATTTCAAAAGAATATGCAGGTCGTCTTAAAGTAGCCAAACTCAATATTGATGATAACCAGATGACACCGCCAAAATATGGCATCCGTGGCATCCCGACCTTGATGTTGTTCAAGAATGGTAATGTAGAAGCTACCAAGGTAGGCGCTT
This sequence comes from Pseudomonadota bacterium, assembly GCA_029781535.1. Lineage (GTDB taxonomy): Bacteria > Pseudomonadota > Gammaproteobacteria > Burkholderiales > Methylophilaceae > Methylophilus. Next base: position 24,425 of record JAKOWL010000092.1, on the reverse strand, counting down.
TATCCAAATCGCAGCTAACCGCCTTCATTGACAGTAACTTGTAACCCATACAAACCGTCTGGCTTTGCACTACCCTGCAAAGCCAGCCAATAATCACTTCGTTGTAGCAATTCCCATCTAGCGAGCCTCTCATGCACTTATCCGACCTTAAACATTTGCCCGTCACCGAGCTGGTAGAAATGGCCATCAATGATGAAATCGAGAATGCCAGCCGCATGCGCAAGCAGGATTTGATTTTTGCCATATTGAAACAAAAGGCAAAGAAAGGCGATAGCATCTTTGGTGATGGTACGCTCGAAGTACTGCAGGATGGGTTTGGCTTTCTGCGCTCGCCCGACACCTCGTACCTAGCTGGCCCAGATGATATTTATGTATCGCCTTCTCAGATTCGCCGCTTTAACCTGCATACGGGCGACACGATACAAGGCGAGATTCGCACACCTAAAGATGGCGAACGTTATTTCGCTTTGGTAAAGGTAGACAGTGTAAATGGTGAAGCACCGGAAAACATCAAACACAAAATCCTGTTTGAGAACTTGACCCCGTTATTCCCGACCGTGCCACTGACTTTGGAACGTGATATCAGGGGCGAAGAAAACATCACTAGCCGCGTCATCGACATGATTGCGCCTATCGGCAAGGGGCAACGCGGTTTGCTGGTAGCAAGCCCAAAAAGCGGTAAAACCGTAATGATGCAAAACATCGCACACGCCATCACCGCCAACCACCCTGATGTCGTTTTAATCGTATTACTGATTGACGAACGTCCCGAAGAAGTGACAGAGATGACACGTTCCGTCAAAGGAGAAGTGGTCGCATCGACATTTGACGAGCCTGCAACCCGCCATGTCCAAGTTGCGGAAATGGTACTGGAAAAAGCCAAACGCCTGGTCGAACATAAAAAAGACGTCGTAATCCTGCTGGATTCCATCACCCGCCTGGCACGCGCCTACAACACAGTCATTCCATCTTCCGGCAAAGTGCTGACAGGTGGTGTGGATGCCAACGCTTTGCAAAAACCAAAACGCTTCTTTGGTGCCGCCCGTAATATCGAAGAGGGCGGCTCGCTCACCATTATCGCGACAGCCCTCGTAGATACTGGCTCTCGCATGGATGACGTGATTTACGAAGAATTCAAGGGCACAGGCAACATGGAGATCCATCTCGACCGTCGCATGGCCGAGAAACGTATCTACCCGGCAATCAACGTCAACAAATCCGGCACTCGCCGCGAAGAGTTGCTCATCGAAAAAGATGTGCTGCAAAAAATCTGGGTGCTGCGCAAACTACTTTATCCTATGGACGACCTCGAGGCGATGGAATTCCTGTTGGACAAAATCAAGCAAACCAAAAACAACGCGGATTTCTTCGACAGCATGCGCCGAGGATAATCGCTTGATTCTTCTTGATTTCAAAACCGGTTTCGTGCATAATTGCGCGTTTTCCGAATTGACTTTTGAAAGCACGGCAAAATGAAAGCTGATATCCATCCAACCTATACCGAAATTAACGTGACTTGTAGCTGTGGCAACAAGTTCAAAACACGTTCTACCAACGGTAAGGATCTGCACATCGAGGTATGCTCACTGTGCCATCCGTTCTATACTGGTAAACAAAAAATCGTGGACACTGCTGGCCGCGTTGAGAAATTCCGCCAAAAATACGGCATGTAATTACAGGCAGTTTCGACAAAAAGGCAGCCAAGCTGCCTTTTTTGTTTTATTCTGACAGGATTAGATATTCAATCTCTAATAATTTGCGATGCGTTTTGATCTAGACCACGATTGGCAAGGCAATATGGCAACCCCGCAGGCCAAGATGGGTGAACGGGCGAAAACGCATTTGCTGATCACATTGTGCGCAATCTGGTTGATCGTGGGATTGATAGGTCATCAGCCTTGGAAGCCATTCGAATCCAACACCGTCAGCGTCATCAAATCTATCCTGATCGAACAGCACTGGTTAAGTCCCATATCCGCCAGCCAATCACTCACTTACCCGCCGCTTTACTACTGGAGCTCTGCACTTATCGCCGGCGCCCTAAGCTGGGCACTGCCATTACACGATGCTGCCCGCTTGACCAGCGGGTTATGGATGGTCATTACCTTACTGATGATAGGCATGACCGGAAGAGAACTTTGGGGCAAAGGCATCGGCCGTCAAACGACTTTCATTTTTATCGGCTCATTGGGGCTTGTGATAAGCGCCCATACCCTAACTCCTTTCGTATCATCTCTGGCAGGGATTTCGGCGGGATTCTACGGCCTGGCGCTTTCCAAAAGAAGACCATACAGAGCCAGCCTCATTATCGGACTAGGAATAGGTGTTAGCTTCTTGTCTACAGGAATACTGCCTACGGCGATATTGATTGGTACCGCCATATTATTGCCATTACTGTTTCAGAACTGGCGCAACCAAAGTTACTTCATTGTATTCGGTTTAGCGCTGTTAATCGCCAGTCCATTCCTGCTTATTTGGCCTGCTGTGTTGTTTCTGCATCAACCATCACAATTTTTCATATGGTGGCAAAACAACTTCAACCAATACAACCACCAGCTGCATCTATATTTCCTAAACACACTATTATGGTATGCATGGCCTGCACTTCCATTGGCTATCTGGGGAATATGGCGTTATCGGAGCCAGCTTCTTTCAAAACCAAGGTTCCAACTCAGCATCGTGTTCTTTATTGTAGCCTGGCTAATGATAGGGTTTGCCGCAGAACGTAAGGAAATCTATGCGCTGCCATTGCTGATTCCGCTAACCGCCATTGCAGGTGGTAGCATAGAAACCATCAAGCGCGGTGCCGCAGGCGCATTAAACTGGTTTGGACTCATCCTTTTTGGATTGATGTCTGGCGCTATCTGGCTTGGCTGGATTGCAATGATGACCGGTAACCCGGTTCAATTGAAAGCAAGGATCCTTTTCCTGAGCGGCGTCAAGACACTGCCTTTTAACCTCATCCACGTTATATTGGCAGCATTCATCAGCCTGATCTGGCTGATGGCGATTATGCGCACCAGACATACCAACCGCGCCGCCGCAACCAATTGGGCGATTGGCATTACCTGTGTCTGGACATTATTGATGACATTGTGGCTTCCTTTGATTGATGCTGCGCGCAGCTACGAACAGGTTTTCACTTCATTGAAGATGCATATGCCGCACCGTTTTTCCTGTATGACCAGCCAAAACCTGGGCGATGCGCAGCGTGACCTCTTGCATTACTACACGGATACAAAGGCTTTGAGGTTTGAAGATGACCAAAGCCGTAATTGTGACTTATACCTGATTCAGGATGAGAAAGGTCGAGAAAGAGTCAAGCCTGGAGCGGATTGGCGGTTATTATGGTCAGGAAAACGCAAGAGTGAAAGGCACGAGAGCTTTAGGTTATATCGACACAGATAAGCTTCTGTGTACACAATTAAACAGCACACCTTATTGAACATGCAGATGGCGCTGGATCGCCGCAATCACCCGAGGGTGCAAGCCCTGTCCCTGATGTTCGTTCACATGCGCGACAATACTCTTGCGCATGATTGAATTCCAGAATTTATTCAAGTGCCCGGCAATCTCCTGTTCGACAACGCTTTGGTCAGGATATGCTTCGTAAAAGTCGCCAATCTGATTGGCCATTTTGATCAATTTTTCAGTATTCATACGTTCTATGACTCGTTCATTCGTTCCGGATGTGCGTAGATCACATGGCGATTATCTCTTACGAAACCCACCAGTGTCACGCCATTTTCTTCTGCAAACCTTACTGCCAAACCCGTAGGTGCTGAAATCGCTGCGAGCAGGCTGACACCGACACTCGTCACTTTCTGCACCATTTCGTAACTGGCACGACTGGTAGTCAGTACAAAACCAGACGCATGCGGCGGTTTTTGTGCCAAGGCTCCAATCAGTTTATCCAGCGCATTATGCCTGCCCACATCTTCTCGCACCAACAGCACATTGCCGTTCGCATCTGCCCATGCACACGCATGCGTAGCCCCCGTCGCTTGCTGCAAAACCTGCCCGTCTTGGATGTTTTCAAAAGCATGCTGGATCGCTGCATGGGGCAAGGCTTTCAAGGCCGGCACCAAAGTCCGCACTTCCGGCTCCCGCATCGCTTGTCCGATACTTTCGGCACCGCATAAACCGCACCCAGTCCTGCCCAGCAGATTACGCCGCCGTTCCTTCAAACTGGAAAACTGCGCACTGGCAATTTCGCAATGTAGTTCGATGCCCTGCGCCTGTTCAACGACATCAACACCGTATAATTCTGACTTGTCACGCAAAATGCCTTCCGTCAGCGAGAAACCCAGCGCAAACTCTTCCAAATCCTGCGGCGTCGCCAGCATCACCACATGCGAAACCCCGTTATAAACCAAGGCAACCGGGATTTCCTCCGCAAGCACATCGTTTTTATGTATAAGCGATGATTGGCCTGCCTGCCATGTTTGCACCGAGTAAGACTTCGAAGGTAAAAATGCCTGAGATGGCGATTTTATGTTCATCTCAGGCACCCTTTTACTGCGCAGTCACCGTCTGTTTTTTAGGCTTGCGCGTAAAATCAATCTGCTCTTCGCTGAATTTTTTATAGTCCTGCTGCCATTTGGATGGTTGCGTCACTTTAGCAACTTGCACTGCCGTCACCTTATATTCAGGACAGTTGGTCGCCCAATCAGAGTTATCCGTGGTGATCACATTCGCTCCGGAACCTGGGTGGTGGAATGTGGTATAAACCACGCCAGGCTGGACGCGCTGACTGATTTTAGCCCGCAACACTGTCTCTCCGGCACGACTGGTGATACCTACCCAATCATCTTCACTGATACCGCGCTCTTCTGCGTCATGCGGATGAATCTCGATGCGATCCTCGTCATGCCACACCACATTCTCTGTGCGGCGTGTCTGGGCACCTACATTGTATTGGCTCAGGATACGGCCAGTTGTCAGTATCAGCGGATATTTTGCATTCACTTTTTCAGTGGTTGGCACATATTGCGTAATGAAGAACTTGCCTTTGCCGCGTACAAATTCATCGATATGCATGGTAGGTGTACCTGCTGGATGTTCATCATCACATGGCCACTGGATACTGCCCAACTCATCCAGTTTCTGGAAGCTGATCCCTTTGAAGGTCGGGGTCAATGTAGCAATCTCGTCCATGATCTCACTGGCATGGGTGTAATTCATCTCATAACCCAGCGCTTTTGATAGCTTGGCAGTAATCTCCCAGTCTTCCATGCCGTTTTTCGGCGACATGACACGACGAACAGGGGAGACACGACGTTCTGCATTGGTAAATGTACCATTTTTCTCCAGGAAGGATGCCCCAGGGAAGAACACATGCGCATACATCGCCGTTTCGTTAAGGAACAGGTCCTGCACAATCACACATTCCATGCTTTCCAGCGCGTGTGTCACATGCTGCGTATCCGGGTCGGATTGCGCAATATCTTCACCGACGCAATAGACTGCCTTGAAGCTGCCCTCACCTGCCAAGTCCAGCATGTTGGGGATGCGCAGGCCCGGATCAGCACTCAATGGTCGACCCCAAGCAGTTTCGAACAGCGCACGTGTCGCATCATCAGATACATGGCGATACCCAGGGAATTCGTGCGGCATGCTGCCCATGTCACATGAACCTTGCACGTTATTCTGGCCGCGCAACGGATTTACACCTACACCTTCGCGACCAATGTTACCAGTCGCCATTGCCAGGTTGGCAATGCCCATCACTGTGGTGGAACCCTGACTATGCTCGGTCACACCCAAACCATAATAGATCGCGGAATTGCCGCCAGTTGCATACAATCTGGCTGCGGCACGGATATCTTCCACCTTCACGCCCAACGCCTCGGAAAGCGCTTCCGGCGAGTTCTCCGGCTTCGCCGCAAAATCACGCCAAGTCACAAAAGAATCCCACTCACAACGTGCTTTGACAAAATCCTCTTTCACCAAGCCTTCGGTCACGATGACATGCGACAGTGCTGAGATCAGTGCCACATTGGTACCAGGACGCAACTTGAGATGGTAATCTGCCCGGATATGCGCTGATTTGTTGACCAGTTCGATTTCACGCGGATCGGCAACAATCAGTTTTGCCCCCTGACGCAAGCGACGCTTCATCTGCGAGCCGAATACCGGATGTGCATCGGTTGGATTAGCGCCTATCACAAAAATCACATCGGCCTGCATGACGGAATCGAACGTTTGCGTACCAGCCGACTCACCCAGTGTCTGTTTCAAACCATAGCCGGTCGGGCTATGGCAAACACGGGCACAGGTATCCACGTTATTGTTGCCGAATACCGCGCGTATCAGTTTTTGTGTGACATACACTTCTTCATTAGTGCAACGGCTGGAAGTAATGCCACCTACGCTATCTTTGCCATATTTGGCTTGAATACGCTTGATTTCGCTGGCTGCATAATTGATTGCCTCATCCCAGCTGACTTCCTGCCATGGTTCATGGATGCTCTTGCGTATCATCGGTTTTGTGATACGGTCCTTATGGGTCGCGTAACCCCAGGCAAAACGGCCTTTCACACAGGAATGCCCATGGTTCGCCCCGCCATTTTTGGTTGGCGTCATGCGCACCACTTCTTCGCCCTTCATTTCGGCATCAAAGCTGCAACCCACGCCACAATAGGCACAAGTCGTCGTAATAGTATGTTCCGGCGTACCGCGTGCAATCACGGTCTTTTCCATTAATGTCGCAGTCGGACAAGCTTGTACGCACGCCCCACAAGACACGCACTCGGAATCCAGAAAATCCTGATTCCCCGCTGACACCTTGCTATCAAAACCGCGCCCCTGAATAGTCAGTGCAAAAGTGCCTTGCGTTTCCTCACACGCCCGCACACAACGTGAGCAGACAATGCATTTGGAAGGATCGAACGTGAAATATGGGTTGGACTCGTCTTTGGCCTGATTCAGATGATTCTCGCCATCATAGCCATAACGCACCTCGCGCAGGCCAACCGCACCCGCCATATCCTGCAGTTCGCAATCACCATTGGCCGCGCAGGTCAGGCAATCCAGCGGGTGATCGGAGATATACAACTCCATCACACCACGGCGGATATCCGCCAATTTGTCGGTTTGCGTATGAACCTGGATACCCTCTGCCACCGGCGTGGTGCAGCTGGCCGGATAGCCGCGCCGTCCCTCAATCTCTACCAGACACAAACGGCAAGAACCAAATGGCTCAAGAGAATCGGTAGCACACAGTTTTGGCACCATCACGCCGGCCTCTACTGCTGCTGCCATGATGGAGGTGCCTTCAGGTACAGTCACATCCCGGCCGTCGATATTCAGCGTGACTTGTTTGCTGGATGTGCGTTTAGGAGTACCGAAATCTATATCCGGGGTATGTTTTGGTGGCGTATATTTAATGTCGTCCATCGTTCACCTCCACAGCACTAGGCTGTAGTCTTGTCCTTGGGTAGGCCGAAGTCCTCTGGGAAATGGTTCAGCGCGCTCAATACAGGGTAAGGTGTCATGCCACCCAGCGCACATAGAGACCCATTCAGCATGGTATCGGATAAATCCCGTAATACTTGAATGTTCTTTGCGTGATGATTACCTGCGGTAATCTTATCCACCACCTCGACCCCACGGGTTGACCCGATGCGACATGGCGTACATTTGCCACAGGACTCGATCGCGCAAAACTCGAATGCATAACGTGCCATCTTGGCCATGTCCACAGTATCGTCGAATGCAACGATGCCTCCATGTCCTAGGACAGCCCAAATCTTGGTAAATTCCTCATAATCCAGCGGCGTATCGAATTGGCTTTCTGGCAGATATGCCCCCAACGGACCGCCCACCTGCACGGCACGGATAGGCTTGCCTGTAGCAGAACCGCCGCCAAAATCGTAAAGCAATTCACGTAAGGTTGCGCCAAAAGCCAATTCTACCAAACCAGTTTGCTTCAGATTACCCGCCAGCTGGATAGGCAAAGTGCCACGGGTACGGCCCATGCCGTAATCCGCATAATACTGTGCCCCTTTGTCCAGGATAATCGGCACGGTCGCCAGTGAAATGACGTTATTCACCACGGTGGGTTTGCCGAACAAACCTTCAATCGCAGGCAACGGCGGTTTAAAACGCACCAACCCGCGTTTGCCTTCCAGACTTTCCAGCAGGCTGGTTTCCTCGCCGCACACATAAGCACCTGCAGCGCGGCGAACCTCAAGATTAAACTTATTGCCGGAACCGCAAATATTATCTCCCAGATAACCCTCTGCTTCGGCTTTGGCAATCGCTTCGTTCAATACTTTTAAAGCATGCGGATATTCGCTACGCAGATAGATATAACCTTGTATAGCACCTACGGCCAAACCGGCAATCGTCATGCCCTCAATCAATACAAACGGATCATCTTCCATAACCATACGGTCTGAATAGGTACCGGAATCGCCTTCATCTGCATTGCAAACGATATATTTCTGATCGGCCGGCGCATTCAATACAGTGTTCCATTTGATCCCTGTGGGGAAAGCCGCACCGCCGCGTCCGCGCAAACCGGAGTCTGTCACAGTCTTGACGATATTTGCACCGCTCATCTTCAGCGCGTTGGCCAAACCCTTGTAGCCGTCATGCGCGATGTAATCATCCAAAGAGACAGGATCGGTAATGCCGACACGTGCAAAAGTCAGACGTTGTTGTTTCTTCAACCATGCGATTTCGTCAGTCAAACCCAAACTCAGGACATGTTTGCCGCCATTCAGAAAATCCGCATCAAACAAACCGGAAACATCTTTGGGTAGCACTGGTCCATATGCAACACGGCCTTTGCCGGTTGCCACCTCTACCATTGGCTCCAGCCAGAACAAGCCGCGCGAACCATTGCGAATCAGCTCGATTTTGACGCCACGTTTATCAGCTTCTGCCTGAATCGCCTTTGCTGTTCTATCCGCGCCGAGTGACAGCGCAGTGGAATCACGAGGCACATATACCTTAACCATTTTTCACCTCGCGAACCAACTCATCGATCTTTTCCGCATCCATGCGGCCATACACCTCATCATCCAACATGACAGCTGGCGAACACCCGCAATTGCCCAGACAATATACCGGCTCCAACGTAATCGCCCCATCCGCGCTAGTTTGGTGATAATCAATTCCCAGGGTCGATTTGATATGGGCTTCCAGCTTTTCCGAACCCATAGACTGGCAGGATTCTGCACGGCATACCTGCAGCACATGTTTGCCGGCTGGATGCGTGCGGAAATGATGATAGAACGTTACGACGCCATGCACCTCAGCCACCGACAAAGCCAATGCTTTGCTAATCAACGGATATGCCGTTTCTGGCACGTAGCCGATATCGTCCTGAATGGCATGCAATAATGGCATCAATGCACCGGGGCGCGCCTTGTGCGTCGCAATATGCGTCTCGATCCTAGCGAGCTCTTGTTGGGATAGAACTGTCACGCCTGATGTCCCTCAAACGGTTAAACGATAGACTGCGTATCATATACCTAATTGCCCCTACATTAAAGCCAAAAAAGCGCTTAGAATACCTCTGTTATGACCGTTTCAAGCCCAGAAGATTCATCCCAAAAACTGATAGACCAGTTTGGCCGTGCCGTTGATTACATCCGGCTTTCCATCACAGACCGCTGCGACTTCCGTTGTCAATATTGCATGGGTGAGGACATGACCTTTTTGCCGCGCGATGAAGTGTTAAGCCTGGAAGAATGCGCACGGCTGGTCAGGATATTCGTCCGTCTGGGCGTCAGGAAAGTACGCATCACCGGCGGCGAGCCTTTGGTACGCAAGAACGCGATGTGGCTGTTTGATGAAATCGGGCATCTGCAGGGATTAGATGAGTTAGTACTCACTACCAATGGAAGCCAGCTTGGAGAACTTGCACAGCCGCTCAAAGCTGCAGGCGTCAAACGCATCAACATCTCCATCGACAGCCTCAAGCCGGAACGATTCAGGCAAATCACCCGCACAGGCAGGCTCGAGCAGGTTTTGGCAGGGCTGGAAGCCAGTATCCATGCGGGGTTTGAAGGCATTAAAATAAACACTGTGTTAATGCGTGGCATCAACGATGATGAAGCGGTAGATCTGGTGCGATTCGCTATCGATAAGCATATCGACATCAGCTTTATCGAAGAAATGCCGCTGGGTGAAGTGAATCACAACCGCAACAACACACAAGTCAGCAATACAGACACACTAAAACTTTTGCAAAGCAAGTTTGTACTCACTCCCAGCGCGGAGACGACTGGAGGCCCTGCCAAATATTGGCGCGTGGCCGACACTCAAACCAAAATCGGCTTTATCTCACCACACTCACATAACTTCTGCGAAAGCTGCAACCGTGTGCGCATCACCTGCAAAGGCGAACTTTATCTGTGTTTGGGGCAGGAAGATAAAATCGAGCTCATGCCACTACTACGTGCACACCCGGATGATGACACTCCCATTATCCTTGCGATTCAGGACAGCATGCGTATCAAACCAAAAGGTCACGACTTCGATTTAATGCGTGCGCAGCCCGCAGTGGTCAGATTCATGTCGCATACGGGTGGATAAACTCATGTCAGCTTTTGAAACTCTATTTGTAATCTACGCTGTTACATTCATACCCTCAATGATTGCTTGCCACTATATCGCAAAAGCTAAAGACCTCAACTATGTAGACTGGGTATGGTGCGCCAGTTTTTTAGGCTTGCTGACTATTCCGTTAATTTTACTGTGGCAAACAAAAAAATCATGACTGTCACGGCAATCATTCTTTCTGGAGGCCGTGCGATGCGCATGAATGGCGCGGATAAAGGCTTGGTGACTTTGCTAAACCAGCCACTGATTGCCCATGTGATTGCGCGGCTCAAGCCGCAGGTGGATGAAATCCTCATCAATGCGAATCGTGAACTTGCAACTTATGAAACTTTTGGTTATCTGGTCTTGCAGGACGAATCTAATGATTTTCCCGGTCCGCTCGGTGGCTTCTTGTTAGGCTTAAAGCACGCTAAACATGACTATGTACTCACGGTACCATGCGATTCGCCCATGCTGCCGCCTGATTTGGCACAACGTCTATATCGGGGCATGATAGAAGCCAATGCAGAGATTGCCATAGCCAAGACCGGTATCGATACACATCAAGTTTTTTGCCTGATGAAGAAGGATGTGCTGCCCAGCTTGGAGGCCTATCTGGCTGGCGGTGGTCACAAGGTCAAGACCTGGCAACAGAGCCAAAAATATGTGGAAGTGGATTTTAGCGACTGCATCTTAAAAGATGGCACTAGTGCATTCACCAACCTCAACACGTTTGAGGACTTGGCGGCGCTGGAATTAAAATTGAGCAATTAATTAATAGATCACCGTTATGAGCAACACACCCAAACTCTCCGAACTTGCCGCCAACCCAAGCTGCATGGACGATTATGACCCGAATGCAATGTCAGTGGCACAGGCCAGAAGCTTTATCCGGCAATTCCTGGATCCTGTCATGGAAACTGAGACATTGTCCTTGCAGGCAAGTCTGGGACGTGTGCTGGCAACTGACATCATCTCGCCTTGCAACGTACCTAACCACAACAACAGCGCAATGGATGGCTATGCATTCAAATATGCCGAAGGGATCAAGGTTGCCAAGATCATTGGTACCGCATATGCTGGCAGGCCTTTTAAGGGCATGGTGAAAACGGGTGAATGCGTCCGCATCATGACTGGCGCGGTGATCCCGCAAGGTGCGAATACTGTGGTGATGCAGGAGCATGTCGCGATTAAAAGCGATTCCATCACACTGCTGGAGCTGCCAAAGTCAGGAGCAAACGTACGCTTAGCGGGCGAAGATTTGAAACTGGGACAAATCGTGCTGGCAAAGGGCCAGCCGTTAAAGCCGGCAGACATAGGACTTGTCGCCTCGCTTGGTATCGGTGAAGTCACAGTGTTCTGCAAACTCAAAGCGGCGTTCTTCAGCACTGGCGACGAGCTAGTGAGTGTCGGCCAGCCTCTACAGGAAGGCCAGATATATGACAGTAACCGCTACACCTTATTTGGCATGCTGGCCAGATTAGGCGTGGATATCAGCGATTTAGGCAATGTTCCGGATGACCCACAACTACTAGAAAACACCTTGCTGGAAGCCGCTCGCACACATGATGTCGTGATTACCAGTGGCGGGGTTTCCGTGGGGGAAGCAGATTACATGAAAGCATTACTGGCAAAGCATGGCGAAGTATTGTTCTGGAAAATCAATATGAAACCCGGACGGCCGCTCGCTTATGGAAAGATAGAAGACGCGCACTATTTCGGTCTGCCAGGCAATCCGGTCTCGGCCATGGTGACATTCTACCAATTCGTGCAGCCTGCTCTGAAAGCCTTATCTGGCACGGCATTTGAGACCCCCGTTTTATTGCAGGCGCGCTGCATCGATCCCCTCAAGAAGGCCCCAGGTCGCATGGAGTTTCAGCGCGGCATCCTGTTTTTAGCAGAAGACGGCACATACCAAGTCAAGACTACCGGCAATCAGGGCTCCGGCATCTTAAGCAGCATGAGTGTAGCCAACTGCTTTATCGTCCTTGATGAATCTACGGGGAATTGCACTCCTGGCCAGATGGTAAATGTTCAGTTACTGCAAGGCATTCTTTAAGACTCAATAAATTTAACATAACGTCAATCTATTGGCTTATATCAACCAATATTTTGGGGTGCTCCCCAGACAAAAATGCTGTAAAATCATAGCCTTTTCCAATTTGGGCTGTAGGTTTTGAGTCTCGCTGTCAAACAATCTTCCGTGCATGAACACAATCTGTTGTGGGCAGTCGTCATCTCAATGGCGCTACATATTCTGATTGCTGTCGTGGTGCCAAACTTCAAGTTCGACCTTGTAAAAAAACCGCCCATTGAGCTCAGCATCGAAATACAAAAGCCAGAGCCACCCGCGCCAGTGGTTGAAAAGATACCCGAGCCACCCAAGCCTATTGAACAACCCAAACCCCAAACTGTAAAAAAGCTGGAACCCAAACCGACACCAAAGCCAATCAAACCCATCGAAAAACCCAGCCCGATTGTAGAAAGCACGCCTTCCCCGGTACCTGTTGTCGAAGCGCCGTCTACGCCTCCAGTGATTGCAGCTGCGCCTAAAGGAGAAAGCAAGCCGGAATTCGTGGCGCCACCTCCCGTGGCAGAACCTCCTAAGGAAAAGGAGCCAAGCCCTGTTGAAGTGGATAATGCGCTGGGAGAATATGGCAACCTGCTTGGTCGCGCCATCGCAAAGCACAAGCAATATCCTCGGATTGCACAGATGCGCGGATGGCAAGGCGACGTCATTCTGGATTTGAAAATAGATGGCACGGGCAAAATACTTACTGCCGAAGTGAAACAAGGCAGTGGTTATGACGCCCTAGACAAACAAGCGCTGGAGATGGCCCATAAGGCAGCCCCTTTCCCTGCTCCACCTCAAGCTTTACGCAACCGGACGTTTAACATTACTGTACCGGTATCCTTCAAGCTCGAAGAAAGCTGATGCACAAACCAAAGTCCTTGCGCGAATTACTACTCACGCACGAGCTGATTTTTATGGCGCTAATCATGCTGGCTGTTGCCAGCGGGGGCTATGGCATTTATCTATGGGACAAATCTGCCAAAGAGTCGCAACGCATTCATTCTCTGGTACAGGAGATCCAGCAAACCCGAGGCAATCTATATCGTCAAATGAAAGAACTGTTCGATGCCTTTTTTCTGGAAGACAACGAGGCCCGCAGCGAATACAAGGCTTACACACAATCTATCCTGAATAATTTCAAACGATTACATGCATTGACAGAAGGGCCGGCTGAAAAAAAAGCAGTGGACGATTTGGAACAGGAATACCGCGCGTTTGCCAAAGACGCACCCGACCTGTTCTACCGTTATCAGGCCACCCCTAGCGCTGAGTCAAGAAAGAGCCTGTATAAGGACATGGAGACGGGCATTTTTGCGCACTACGAAATTGTTTCCCGCCGCGCCGAAAACCTGCTTACGCTTAAGCAGAATGAACTGAAGACCCGCTTGGACGAAGCGAAACAAAGCTCATTATTATTGCTTGGCATTCCTATCATTCTGGCAGGGCTGCTACTGGCATTGTCACGCATCTTTCTCAAACGCGAAATCGTGCACCCCATCAATGCGATTATGCATGCAACCACAGAAATCAGCGCAGGAAACCTTTCTCATAAGGTTCCGGAAACAGGCGCAGCGGAATTAGCTACCCTTTCCCGCGAAATCAACAAAATGGCCGATGATTTGGCCACAAGCCGAGATGCGCTAGTGCGTAGCGAGAAGCAAGCTGCTCTTGGGCTTTTAGTTCCTATGCTTGCACACAACATTCGCAACCCTCTCGCCAGCATACGCGCAACCGCTCAAGTGATAGACATCCCCCCTGGAGACCAGGATACGCAAGAATCTGTAAAAGGTATTATCAGTACGGTCGATAGACTGGAACGCTGGACAGGCAGCCTGTTGGCATACTTGCATCCAATCAAACCACAGCTTGATAGAGTAGATCTAACAAGCATTCTGGATGGCGCACTATCTCCCGTGAACGTAAAAATCACAGAAAAAAATATTCGACTAGTCCAGACGATTCAGCCATGCAAGGTATTGACCGATGAACACCTGCTTGAACAAGCAATTTACAACCTTGTATTGAATGCCATTGAAGCATCACCTTCTAATAGCACCATACAAATTACAGCAAAACTAATAGACGACTCTTTGGAAATCTCAATCCAAGACGAAGGACCGGGTATGCCATTTACACCAGACCCGCACGCCCTTAGCCCAGGGCCTTCTACCAAACGATTTGGCACTGGCCTGGGGATTCCATTCGCATTCAAGGTTTGTGAGGTATTGAACGGCAGTGTCACATTTACCCCTGCGACCCCCAAAGGAACACTGATACGTTTATTGCTTCCACAATAACTGTTTCGTGGCTGTAACATCGCAATCCAAAAAGCATGATAAATATTGTAAAAATGCGCTTGCCAAAGTAACATTTTTTTACAACAATAGAGCCAGACGTATGACAAAACTCGCATTAAACCAAGTTGTACCCGCTTTTACGCTACCTGCTACCGGTAATGTCAGTTTCAATCTTTCCGACTACCTTGGTAAAACCTTGGTTATCTATTTTTATCCGAAAGACTCGACGCCAGGCTGCACCACGCAGGGCGTTCAATTCCGAGATATCTATTCTCAATTCCAGTCTGCCAATGCTGTAATCACAGGGATTTCTCGCGACAGCCTAAAATCGCACGAGAACTTTAAAGCCAAATTCAGTTTTCCTTTCGAATTGTTGTCGGATACGGAAGAAACTGCCTGCAACCTGTTTGGCGTCATCAAGATAAAGAATATGTATGGCAAACAGGTTCGTGGCATAGAACGCAGCACATTCGTGATTGATAAAACCGGCAAACTCGTACATGAATGGCGGGGCGTCAAGGCGGACGGACATGCACAAGAGGTTCTTTCTTATATTCAAACACTCACCTAAATAATTCCATATGACATCATCAGCACCCCTTACCAAACTCTTTGTTCTTGATACCAATGTGCTGATGCACGATCCCTCCTGCCTCTTCAGGTTCGAGGAACATGACATCTACCTTCCGATGGTGACGCTGGAAGAGTTGGACAACAACAAAAAAGGCTTGACCGAAGTCGCACGCAATGCTCGCCAGGCCAGCAGATATATGGAAGAGATTGTCGGCACGGATTTATCCAACCTTGAACTAGGCTGCCCACTTAACATCAACAATAACAAACAAGTGTCCGGCCGCCTGTTCATGCAAACCACACAGGTGCAAACCGAGTTACCCGGGTTGGCTGGCAGCAAAGCCGACAACCAAATCATCGGCGTGGTACTCAGCCTGAAGAAACAGCAACCTCAGCGGCAAGTCATCCTGGTCAGCAAAGACATCAACATCCGCATCAAAGCACGTGCGATGGGTGTCCCGGCAGAGGATTATTTTAACGACAAAGTGCTTGAAGACAGTGACTTGCTGTACAGTGGTATCAAGGAGTTACCAAAAGACTTCTGGGAAACACATAGCAAGGAAATGGAGTCCTGGCAGGAAGCAGGACGGATGTTCTACCGTATCAGTGGTCCGCTAGTGAAAGCGTTCGTACTCAACGAGTTTGTGTTTTACGAGTTCGATAAGCCTTTTCATGCGCTTGTACGCGACATATCCGGCAATACAGCCGTACTTGAGGTTGTCCAGGATCACGCCAATGCGAAACATAGTGTCTGGGGTATCACTGCACGTAACCGTGAGCAGAATTTTGCATTAAATCTGCTGATGGATCCTGAAATCGATTTCGTGACATTACTGGGCCAGGCAGGTACAGGCAAGACCCTGTTAACACTAGCGGCTGCTTTAACACAGACGCTAGACAAGAAACTCTATTCTGAAATCATCATGACACGCGTCACGGTTCCGGTAGGGGAGGATATCGGATTCCTGCCAGGGACAGAAGAAGAGAAAATGGCGCCATGGATGGGCGCACTTGAGGACAATCTGGATGTCTTGAACAAGACCGATGAAGAGGCAGGCGAATGGGGCCGCGCAGCGACACAAGATCTGATTCGGACACGCATCAAAGTCAAATCGCTCAACTTCATGCGTGGTCGTACCTTCTTGCATAAGTTCCTGATTATCGATGAGGCGCAAAATCTGACCCCTAAACAAATGAAGACGCTTATCACCCGGGCAGGACCTGGCACTAAGGTTGTCTGTTTGGGTAATATCGGTCAGATCGACACCCCTTACCTGACAGAGGGCAGTTCAGGTCTAACGTACGTAGTCGACAGATTCAAAGGTTGGAAGCATAACGGACATGTAACGCTCACCAGAGGAGAGCGATCCCGCCTGGCTGATTTTGCAGCGGAAACCCTCTAATCTAGATCAATGGCAAAAGGGTTCTACACCTTACTGATTGCACAATTCTTATCTGCAATAGCAGATAATGCATTGTTATTCGCCGCGATTGCCTTACTCTCCACTTTGCATGCCCCTCATTGGCACGAACCATTGCTCAGAGAGTTCTTCATCATCTCTTACATCGTTTTGGCTCCATTCGTAGGGCCATTTGCCGACGCCTTGCCAAAAGGCAAAGTCATGTTCATCAGCAATGGAATCAAATTTTTTGGATGCGTGATGGCATTATTCGGCACGCCGCCTCTTTATGCATATGCAATTGTAGGGATAGGAGCAGCAGCGTACTCTCCCGCAAAATACGGCATTCTGACTGAACTGTTACCACCATACCAACTCATCAAAGCAAACGCCTGGATGGAAGGCACCACGGTAACAGCAATCATTCTTGGGCCTGTATTTGGCGCCTATATTGCGGCCATCAATACCTATGAAAATGCAAACACTCTTTTTGGCATGCACTTTGACCCTTCTTTGGCACCTTACTATGGCATCAGCCTAATAACCGTACTATATTTATTGGCAGCCTGGTTCAACGCCTATATCCCAAAACTACCCATCGATCACAAGATCCCTAAAAAAAATGTTATCTTTCTTATCAGGGATTTTTGGTACGCCTTCTCCACGCTTTGGCGTGACCCACAAGGGCAAGTATCTCTAGCGGTAACCACGTTATTTTGGGGGGCTGGAGCAACGCTGCAGTTCGTGGTATTAAGATGGGCAACCACCAAACTTGGTTTGGATGAGCAAGCAGCCACTAAATTGATTGCCATTTTAGCTGTGGGGATTGCTATAGGCTCTATCGGCGCTTCGATGTTCGTGAAATTGGAAAATGCCACTCGCGTACTTCCTGCAGGCATTTTAATGGGGCTGCTGGTCATCAGCATGATTTTTGTTGGTACAAGAGAGACAGCAGGAACCATGCTGTTCTGCATTGGTGTACTGGCCGGTTATTTTCTTGTCCCGCTCAATTCGCTGTTACAGCACAGAGGGCATAATTTGCTCGGTGCAGGTCATTCCATCGCTGTACAGAATTTCAATGAAAACATCGGCATTCTACTCATGCTGGGCGCATACACTCTGATGCTGCATCAAGGCCTGCCTATCAACATTATTATCATTATTTTTGGCAGCTTCGTAAGCCTCAGCATGGCTATCATCTATAAACTGTACCAAAGAAGCATAGCCAAAACACCATTTCGTAGCTAAAGTGGACTCCTAGGCAAATCCCTAGTGTAATTTCACTTTAGCCTCGCTGCGTCGGGTAATCAAACGCCCCAAAGTTTGCAAGAAAACAGTGATAAACCCATGTAAAGCGATAAGATGCATCTTATACAATGACTGATACATGGTACGGGCAATCAAGCCCTCGATAAACATACTGCTTCCTTCCAGAGACCCCATTAAATTACCTACTGTGGAGTAACGCCCAAGATTAACCAGTGATCCATAATCGCGGTAATGGAACTCTGGCAAATTCTTGTTATTAGCCACGCGTTTTTTCATGGCCTTTACCAATACACTGGCTTGCTGATGTGCAGCCTGTGCACGTGGCGGTACTGCGCCACCTTGCCCGACCCATTCGCAAGCCGCACAATCGCCAAATGCAAATATGCAATCATCCAATGTAGTCTGCAAAGTTTGCCTTACCAACAATTGATTAATACGATTGACTTCCAACCCGTCTAGTGTAGCAAGAAAATCTGGCGCTTTAATTCCAGCCGACCATACCACCAAAGCCGATGGGATAAACCGTCCAGTATGTGTATGAACGCCTTTTTCACTGACTTCAGTCACGCGCTCACCCAAGTACAAATGCACCTTCAGCTTTCTCAGCTCCATCTCTACTGCATTCGACAGGCGTGGCGGCAGTGCTGGGAGCACCCGCTCCCCGGCTTCGATAACAGAAATCCTTACGTCTTTATCTGGATCAATCTTGTCTAGCCCATAAGCAGCTAGCTCACGCGTAGTGTTATGCAGTTCGGCAGAAAGCTCGACGCCGGTAGCACCCGCCCCCACAATCACCACTTCGAGTTGGCTCGATTGAACGGGGCCATGCTGGGTATGCGCTTTCAACAAAGCATTATGCAAACGCCGATGGAACCTTTCTGCTTGCTCTTGGGTATCCAATGCAATTGCATACTCTTTGGCACCTTTAACACCAAAGTCATTCGTCGTACTGCCAACAGCAATCACCAATGTATCGTATTTGAATGTACGGCGGGGAATCACCTCTGCGCCATTTTCATCATATGTGGCAGAAACATAGATTTCCTTTTTCGCACGATTGATGCCTTCCATATTACCCAAGCGAAAGCGGAAATTATGCCAATGCGCTTGAGCAAGGTATTCCAACTCATGCTTATCCGGGTTCATGCTGCCAGCGGCAATTTCGTGCAACAATGGCTTCCAGACGTGCGTCTTGGTTTTATCAATCAGTGTTATCTGCGCTTTTCCCTTAGCTCCTAAGGAATCACCCAGCTTGGTCGCCAGTTCCAGTCCACCAGCTCCTCCACCCACTATCACGATATGATGCAGTTGCTTGCTATCAGCCATTTAAGATACCTTTTTTCTATTCAGCAATAAAAAACGCGCTTGGCCGATACAGCACAAGCGCGTTTTACATCAATAACGATTACTCGTTACCGGTCAAACCATTGCTCATGCTACGAACCCATGCGATCACTTGCAAAACTTCGTCAGGTTTAACGCCTTGGGTATTGTCACCCGGCACCATCAAGCCAATACCTTTGGCGCCCATGCCACCGTTAGTACCATGCCAAATCGTTTCAAACATGCCTTTATTGTTTGCATCTTTAGCATAACGGAATGTAGGGCCAGTCAAACCAGGACCTACTTGACCTTTAGCTTCTGGACCATGGCATTGCGTACAAGAATATAGTTGGAAAGTTTTTTTACCTTTAGCGATTGCTTCTTCATTGCCAACATATGGATTCTTACCTGTCGCCAAGAATTCTTTAGCCGCCGGCGTATCAAACAACGCTGCATCAATTGTAATTGGTTTACCTTCCTGGGTGTCTACAAACTGAATTGCATTTCCGGCAGGAGCTGCTTCAGAGGCTTTCCCACCTTCTGCTGCAGGCTTATCAGACTTGCTACATGCCACCATCCCCGCTGCCAAGAAGGCTATCACCAAAGTGAGCTTGAGGTTTTTCATAAGTATCTCCATATCTAGTTCTAAGTTGTTTGATTATCAAAAGAAAAACGGCTGCTGTAATTATACAGCAGCCGTTTCATTTTGTAGACCTAATTAGTGATTCTTACTTCAACCACACTTTTTCGCCGTCACCGTGGTATTGAGTACGGATATAAGCAATAGCCTTCAAGATTTCATCTGTTGTCAGGCCATCACCTGCGTGACCTTCCACTTGATTGTGCCATGTTGGCATTACAGCGCTGGATACACCTGGGTTTGCACCACCGCCTGCGATAGTTTCAAACAAACCCTTGTCAGTGTTATGTTTTTCATATGCCCATTTTGTATCAAATGCACCTTGACCACCGTCTTTACGTAAAGATGGAGCCATCACGCCTTCCAGTTTACCACCGTGACAACCTGTACAACCGTTCAAAGTCATCACTTTTCTGCCTGCTTTTGCTGCTTCAGGATCCTTAACGTAGATTTTGGTGTAAGGATTGTTACAAGTTTCCAAAAACTCTTTAGCCTGTGGTGTGTCAGAATCAACCGGTTTGATGTTCAAAGGTTTGCCACCATTTGATGATACCAATTGGCAAGCTGCGCTTGCTTCAAAAGACAGTGTAAGACCTGCCAATGCCAACATACCAACGAACAAAGTTGACCTCAATACTTTATTGCCTAACATGTTATCTCCTAATCAAATTACAAGTATGAGCTACGTCTGTTTCATGCTAAGCGCAATAATTCAACGTATGTTCATATTAACGAGCACTTATCTGATTGGTTGACACAAAAAATGATTGCATACAAACATCAAATAGAAGCAATATTTTACTGAGTTTTTTTAGTTACGTCACCCTTCTCACGCATCTCTTTTGCTTTCTTTTCAATGCTGTCGCCAGTTACTACTGAAACATGTGGAATACCGTAGTCATCCAGGATTTTCTCAATTTTATCTTTATTGCGTTCGATAGCCGCACTAATCATCGCAGCACGGTCTTTCTCCTTCTTGCGAACGCCCATTGAGATATTCCAATACTCCTTACCTTTGACATTTACATTTTCGTATTCAGGGATAAGTCTAACTTCCAGTGGCACTTTAGATTGTTTGGCATAATAACCCGCTATCGGACCCCACATCACCGCAACATCAATATCACCTTTCACCAAATCATCAATCATAAAGCTTGTTGGCAAATTCAAATCGCGCATCAGTCGATATGGGCGCGCATTGGCCATCAAGTCATTTTCATTCAAAGGGATTGCTGCCGGGCTTTTGTCAACTATACCAATTACAGCTTTTTTAAGATCAGGGGACGTCCAATCTTTAATGTCATAATTGCTGCTTTTACGCCATACAAATACGTGGCCGGAGCGGTAATAGGGGATTGTTGTTCTTAATGCATCATTATCTGAAGTAGTGCCAATAATAACATCACAGCGCATTGCATTGATTGTGTTGCGTAAGAAACCTTGGCGGTTATATGCATATTGAAAATTCAATTTTTTACCAAGATCATTTGCTATCACTTCAGCGATCTTATCTTCGAAACCCTCTTGTCTAACATTTGAGAACGGCATATTGTCTGGGTCAGCACAAACCTTAAACTCAGATTCATCAATTACCCTACGAACCTCGCCTACTCTGCCTTCGTCAGGGTTTATAACTGGAATTTCGCTATCCTCAATCGCAATAGCGTTTAGAGTGGTCAGTAGTAACAACAGTCCAAGTTTGTAATTTTGTTTCAACATTCTTTTCCCCCATCAAGTAACGGCCCGCGCCGCTTATTGATAAGAGACGCATTAACCCAAAAAGTTCTTGATAATAGCCTAACTATACACAGTTGTATACAGCAATAAAAAAACACCCTGCCGAAGCAGGGTGTTTTGTGAGTTAACTCGTATTAACGAGTAATCAACTGTCTTTCGACGTTCAATTACAGGCTGAATACTGTCAATGCACCGCCGCCAGGAGCAGCGTTGTATTTGGTCAACTCTTTGTAACCACCAGCAGCACCCAGTGCGTCGGTGTCGTTGGTCATACCCAAGTTCATCGCAACGCCAGCCCAACCGCCGATACCGGACAGTACGCCAACGTGTTGTTTACCTGCGTGGCCGTATGTGAATGCGTTACCAATCACACCAGAACCAACTTGGAATTTCCACAGTTCTTTACCAGATTGTGCATCCAAGGCTTTGAACCAACGATCCAAAGTACCGTAGAACACCAAGTTAGAAGCTGTAGTCAGAGCACCGCCCCATGCAGAGAATTTCTCTTTGTTGTACCAAACTTTTTTGTTGGTCATTGGGTCGTAAGCACCGAAACCACCCATCACACCGTCTGGACCTGCAAACATGGTCAATGTAGCACCAACCCATGGTTGACCAGCAACGTATTTAGACTCAACTGGCTCGTATGTCATACATACGTGGTTCAATGGAGTGTAAATCAAACCAGTTTTTGGTGAGTAAGCAGCTGGTTGTTGGTCTTTAGTACCCAATGCAGCTGGGCAGATGCCTTTAGCATTGTAGTCTTGGTGAGTAGAGTATTTACCATCTTTTTGTGGTACACCGGTCTTCATGTCAACACCAGTTGCCCAGTTAACGAATGGGTTTGATTTCTCAACAGCAACCAAGCCACCGTTACCAGCGTTGAATGTGTACAAGAAACCGTTACGGTCATGGTGCCATGCGTAGGTTTTGCCACCTTTGTCGAACAAGATTACTTCGTTGATACCGTCGTAGTCCCACTCGTCATGTGGAGTCATTTGATAACCCCATTTAGCAACGCCAGTGTCCAAGTCACGTGCGAAAATTGTCATAGACCATTTGTTGTCGCCTGGACGTACGTCTGGGTTCCATACGGATGGGTTACCTGTACCGTAGTATACCAAGTTTGTACGTGCGTCATATGGCCACCAGCCCCATACGGAACCGCCACCATGTTGCCAGCCATCTTGTACAGCTTGTGGTTTCAACCATGTACGTGTACCCAGTTCTTTTTCACCGATTTTGATTTCGCCAGCTTTCAAAGCTTCGAAAGAACCACCTTGTTTGTTACCACCGTTCACGTCTTTGTATACAGACAGAGCGTTGTACTCAGGGTGATCTTTGTTGAAGTCAGCGCCGATCAAAACTTCAGCGTCAGGACCTGTGGAATATGCTTTCCATGCCAAAGAACCGTCTTTGATGTTGTATGCAGCGAAGAAGCAGCGTACGCCGAATTCAGCACCTGAACAACCGGTCAATACTTTGTCTTTGATTACGTGTGGAGCGTTAGTGTTTGTTGCACCAACTTTTGGATCAGTGTTTTTCACTTCCCAAACTTTAGCACCGGATTTAGCATCTAAAGCAACCAACATACCGTCGTTTTGTTGCAAGAAGATTTTGCCGTCACCGAAACCCAGACCACGGTTTACGTTGTCGCAGCACAATACTGCTTGTACGGATGGGTCTTGTTTAGGGAAATAGGACCAAACGATTTTTTGGTTGTCGTTCAGGTCAAGTGCGTATACGTTGTTTGGGAAAGCTGTGTGTACGTACATTGTGTTACCAACAACCAAAGGAGAACCTTCGTGGCCACGGTTAACACCAGTTGCAAATGTCCATGCAGCTTTCAGGTTTTTTACGTTACCTTTGTTGATTTGTGCCAATGCGCTGTAACCATGATTCAGGTAGTTACCACGTGGGGCTGCCCAGTTGTTAGCATTAGCGATAGCTGCTTCTTGGTCTGCAGCTGCGGATGCAACCATTGGCATTGCCACGGCCATACCAGCAACCAAGCCCAGAGCTAACTTAATTTTGTTAATTTGCATATTTATCTCCAAAGTTATATTACTAAGGGTTAATTGTGAAAGTATTTGCGATCTCTTCGACTTGGAACACGACAAACCAGCTCGGGTTTTACAGTGGCCTTTATCAAAAATTTGGCGCATACTTTTTTCACATTCACATGTGAGGGTTGCAATATAAAACAACTAATTTCTAATTGCAACACTTTAGTTACAATTTGTTTACAAATATTCCAATTTATTTTTTACAAGCTTTTATGTCTTAATTAAATATCTGGAAATATCTTAATGAAATAACAGGAAGATAGTCATAACCAGTATGAATCAAGCTGCTGCCACTCTATATCCAGAAATCGAACCTTACCATTCCGATTGGCTGAACGTATCAGAATTACATCAGATTTATTATGAAGAATGCGGGAACCCAGCTGGTGTTCCTATAGTGTTCTTGCACGGAGGACCAGGTAGTGGCTGCAATCCATCACAACGACGTTTCTTTGACCCCAGCTTTTTCCGTATCGTATTGTTCGATCAACG
>JAKOWL010000087.1 GCA_029781535.1 Pseudomonadota bacterium | reverse complement strand
GGTTGATCGTTATGCTCTGCAAAGCGGCAAAAGGTTCCATGCCAGCCTTGATGGCCAGCCCCGCCATAAGCGCCAAGGTGTCCTGAGGCACTACTGCCGAGTCGGTGATGATCGAAACTTTGCAACCGGCTTTAGCCAGGATACCGGGTGTGGCAAAAGTCCTATTCCGCAATTCCGGCTTGCTGGCCGACATCCAGCTCGGCCCTACGGCCAACGGGTAGCCTTCCTTAGCCAGTTCATCAGCGATCAAATGCCCGTCAGTGCAATGCTCAAGGGTCATCCTGACATTGAATTCTTTGGCAATGCGAATTGCGGTGAACATGTCATCAGCCCGATGAGCATGCGCTTTCAGAGGAATTTCACCCTGCAGCACTGGAATCAACGCCTCAAGCTTCATGTCGTATGCAGGCTTCTTGCTGGCGTCCTTGCCTGCTGCATTCTTGCGGGCCAGATAGTCCTGCGCTTTGGCCAGACATTCACGCAGCTTTGCCGCCGTCGTCATCCGGGAAGTGATGCACTTGTCGCGATAACTGAACTTCGGATTCTCACCAAAAGCGCATTTCATGCCGATCCGACGACGCACAACCATGTTATCAACTCTCAACCCGACGGTTTTTATCGCCGCAAAGGTGCCTCCAAGGACATTGGAGCTGCCTGGACCGGTAGCCACGCAGGTCACGCCTGCTTGTGCAGCAAGCAGAAAGTACGGATTTTGCGGATCAATGCCGTCGATGGCTTCAAGCTGAGGGGTGACCGCGTCGGTATACTCATTGTAAT
The DNA here is from genome assembly GCA_029781535.1 of Pseudomonadota bacterium. Taxonomy (GTDB): domain Bacteria; phylum Pseudomonadota; class Gammaproteobacteria; order Burkholderiales; family Methylophilaceae; genus Methylophilus. The sequence goes on along the minus strand of JAKOWL010000087.1, from coordinate 442 downwards.
CACCGAGATCACGTGTCCCAAATGGCGACATCCCAATATGACAGTGAGCCTCCACCAGGCCAGGCCAGACTTGCAGCCCACTGGCATCAATCACAGACGCACCGGAAGGCGCACTCAGTTTTTTGCCGATGCGGGATATCTTGCCATTGCTTATCAAGATATCCTTCACTGTCGCTTTGGGATTGATGGCATCATGAACTGTGCCGTTGCGAATAATGATTGTGTCGTTCATAAGGCTCCTTTCAGGTGTAAAAATGCGGGAAAAAGGTTCTTCCCGATCTTGCAATATGTTAACCATCTACATTTAACATGCTGGCTCTCAGGATGACGACCTGCTAGTTTTACCATATTCAAAGAATCAAAGGTTTCAAACATGTCGCCAAAGAATACAAGGACAGCATCACCTGCGCAACTCACTGCGCCATCGCCAGCAGCGCCGGAA
>JAKOWL010000076.1 GCA_029781535.1 Pseudomonadota bacterium | reverse complement strand
TGCAGGGTGCTTAGCTCAGTTGGTAGAGCGTCGCCCTTACAAGGCGAATGTCAGCGGTTCGACCCCGTTAGCACCCACCAAATAAACATTTGCCTTGATATAACAAAGAGTGCTTTATAGCACTCTTTGATTTTGTAGAAGGTAAAAAATCTTACATGTGACGTATGTAAGAGAGCAGCAAACTGGAGCGGTAGTTCAGTTGGTTAGAATACCGGCCTGTCACGCCGGGGGTCGCGGGTTCGAGCCCCGTCCGCTCCGCCAACAAGTCTAAGTTGTTGCTTCAATTAAACAGCTTAGCGAAGAAGCCCCGCCAGTAGCGGGGCTTTTGCTTTTCCAGATTCTCTGCAGTCCTTGAACTGCCTCTTTTTTCTTCTGAATTTATCTTTTTTTCTCAGTTGCCCTATTTGGCAGTCCTCGGTCTTTATTTGCTAAAGCCAAGTAGCGACTTTTGTGCATTCCAGTCGTTGGGCAGGGCGCGGTACTGTTTGAGGTATTTGAGCGTGAGGAGGGGTGGTTGCGTGCCATTCAGAATGGCGCGGATGATTTCCGGGGCGAGAAAGGCTTTATTGATCATGCGCGTGACAAGGGATTGATCTAGATGTTCTGCTTCTTGCCTGAATTGATTAAGCTGAGCCATCGATAGGCTTGTGAGATGTGGTTAATCAGGTTCTGATCTTTGTGTGTTTGTTGCTTATTCTCATCGGTAAGAATCAGACGCATGGCATACCCGCAACGCTTGTAATAACTTATTTAGTTGTGCACCAATGCTAATCACTTTGTTTCATATTGGTGCAAGAATTAAGATTTATTTTAGGACATCTATGATAGAAGAAATACTAACTATATGAATATAAATAATAAATTACAGTTGGCATGACAGTTGCAAGAATATTACTGATTTTATTTTCAGTAATACTCATTAAGGAGCAACTCATGAATGCAGCATCACGAAATTCAATTAAAAAATTATTGAGCGGTTTGTTGGCGACATCAGCCATTCTATCAGCGACAGCTGCTTGGGCGGGTGCGCCATTAAAGATTGGTTATAGTGACTGGCCTGGTTGGGTGGCATGGCAGGTTGCCATTGATAAAGGCTGGTTAAAGGAAGCTGGGGTAGACGCTCAATTTGAGTGGTTTGATTATTCTGCATCTATGGATGCATTTGCCGCAGGTAAAATAGATGCTGTGACTGTAACAAATGGCGATGCCTTGGTAATGGCTTCTAGCGGTGCCAAGAACGTGATGATTCTTCTTACCGATTTTTCAAATGGCAATGACATGATTGTCGCCAAGCCAGGCATTAAATCACTTAAGGATTTGAAGGGTAAAAAAATCGGTCTGGAAACTGGCCTTGTTGAGCATTTGCTTTTGCTGAACGGCCTGGAAAAATCCGGCATGAAAGAAACTGATGTAACGATTATTAATACCAAAACTAACGAGACCCCTCAAGCACTTGCCTCCGGCGACCTCTCTGCAATCGGTGCATGGCAACCAAACTCCGGCGAAGCGATGAAACGTGTATCTGGCGCAAAACCTGTTTATACATCTGCTAACGAGCCAGGGCTGATCTATGATGTGGTGACAGTTAACCCAGCCAGTTTGGCAAGCAGAAAGGCCGACTGGGAAAAGGTTGTAAAAGTCTGGGACAAGGTGGTGACTTATATCAACGACCCAAAAACACAACCTGATGCAGTAAAAATCATGTCTGCCAGAGTCGGCTTGAAACCAGAAGCATATTTGCCTCTGTTGAAAGGCACGAAGCTCCTGAACCTGCAGGATGGCAAAAAAGTTTTTGTCAAAGCAGATGGTTTCAAATCTTTATATGGCTCCAGCAAAATTGCAGACACTTTTAATGTGAAATATGGTGTCTATAAGCAGCCACAAGATTTGGACAAGGCTATTGACCCATCCCTGGAAACCAAATAAACCTATTTTTAACTTGGAAATGCAAGAATGAATCTATCTTCATGGTTTTCGGTACGCAAGGAGCTAACACCAAACAAGCGCAAGCTCCTTGGCATCAGTTCATTCTTGCTTCCACTTCTAGTCTGGTGTGCAGTAAGTTATGTGCCATTCATCTGGCACCCAATGATTAAGGTAACCAACCCAGGTGAGGTTGATTATTTTCAAGTGGATATGTTGGTGGACAAATCTGTATTTTCAGAAGAGTTGTCCCACATGCGTGCTGAAGGCAAAACTGTTCCACAGGGTGAACTAACAAACCCAATATACTTGCCGGCTCCACATCAAGTAGCCACGGCTTTTTATACGGCATTTACCACAGCACCAGAAAGCAAAGATGGAAGCTGGTTGCATGAAAGCCTATGGCATAGTATCAAAATCATTTTTTTAGGGTTCTTCATATCCTCTATTATAGGAGTCCCGCTGGGTATTCTATGTGGGACCTATAGTGCGATTTCCCGCATTAATGAACCTTTTATCGAATTCTTCCGCTACTTGCCCGCACCTGCATTTGGTGCACTTGCTGTGGCCATATTGGGTATCTACGATGGGCCAAAAATCGCAATCATTGTAATAGGAACTTTGTTTCAGCAGGTTCTTATAATTGCCAATACCACACGCAAACTAGATTACAGTCTGCTTGAGGCTGCGATGACGCTGGGTACTAGCCGCATCAGGCTGTTATTCCATGTTATCTTGCCTGGAATACTTCCTGATCTTTATCGCGATCAACGCATCCTGCTAGGGTGGGCTTGGACTTATCTGATTGTTGCCGAGCTTATTGGCACATCTTCCGGAATCACTTGGTTTATCACACAACAGGCTCGTTACCAGCATTTCGATAATGTTTATGCCGCCATTTTCATGATTGGTGTCCTTGGTTTAGGTGGGGACCTGCTACTTGCCAAGCTAGGCAAAAAACTCTTCCCTTGGGATAGGCCAGCTAATAAGGAATAGCGAGACGACAAATGAAACTACCTAGCTATTTAGATCAAACTTCTGCAGTTAAAGATCGATTTGATCGTATCAAGTCACGTGAAGTCATTCTTGAAGTTAAGCACTTGGGCAAGGTTTATAAAACGGCCAAAGATGAAACGATAGCTTTACAGGACATCAACTTCAAAACGCATCGACGTGAATTTGTGTGTGTGATTGGGCCATCTGGTTGTGGAAAATCTACCTTAGTAAGGATACTTGCCGGCCTGGAATCACATACATCCGGTGAAGTATTGCTAGATGGAAACCCTGTTACCGGTCCCGGCAAGGATCGTGGCATGGTGTTTCAAGGTTATACGCTTTTCCCATGGCTGACCGTCATCAATAATGTGATGTTTGGCCTGGAAATGAATGGAATGAGCAATTCGGAAGCCGAGCGCGAGGCTGGCTTATGGCTCGATTTGGTTGGTCTCGCAAAGTTTGCAAATTCCTACCCCCATGAGTTGTCAGGCGGCATGAAGCAGCGCGTAGCTATTGCAAGAGCACTTGTGAATCAACCTCGCATCCTGCTGATGGACGAGCCATTCGGGGCACTTGATGCACAAACACGTGCAAAGATGCAGTCACATTTGTTAGATATCTGGCGCAATATCGATATCACTATCGTGTTTATCACGCATGATCTGGACGAGGCAATCTATCTTGCAGACCGCATACTTGTGTTGAAAGCCCATCCTGGCGAAGTCCAGGAACTGATCGAAGTTCCCGTGCCACGCCCGAGAAATGCCGAACAGTTCAATGGCCCGGAGTTTATGGCTACAAAAGCGCATCTTGAATCTCTCATACATCCGCCTGAACCAGAAGTAGATGAACAAGAAAAACAAGTAAAACCAAACATGATTCGTTTTGTGAACGTAGCAGATAACGTGGAGTAAACATGAGCTACGCTTGGTCAACTCTTACATGGGCAGAATTACCGGCTAAATTAACTGCCGCAAACCATGCCGCTATTTTACCAATTGGCGCAACAGAACAGCATGGGCCACACATGGGGTGCGGTATGGATTATGTGCTGGCAGATATTCTGTGCACATCCGTTTCCGAGGCCACTCAAGTTCCTATGTTGCCAACCATGCCCTATGGCTGTTCGCTTGGACACAGCCACAGGTGGCCAGGCACGATTGCCATACAACCCACGACCTTGATCCAGTTAATCAAAGAGATGGGCGAATGGGCTTACCACAGCGGGGTTCGTCGACTTTTTATTGTGAATACACATGTGACGAATGCTGCGCCGCTACGCTGTGCTTTGGAGATGCTTCGCTCACAACATGATGACTTGATGGTAGCTGTATTTAACTCCGCCACTATCAGTCAACGAGTGAGAGATTTTCATTTTGCAGATGGAGATGACTGGCATGCAAATGATGCCGAAACGTCACTCATGCTTGCCACCGCACCAGAAATGGTACGTTCAGAAAAACTTCTCCAGGTTGATGACCCGGATCGTACCGACGGATTAGTGTTCGCCCACCCTGTGAACAGAACAAGTTTAAATGGTGTTACTGGCTCACCTAGCTTGGCAAGCGCCGAAAAAGGCGAAAAATGGTTCAGTTGGATGGTTGAGGACTTGAGCCGGCTTGTCAGGCAAGGACTCCAAGAACAGCCCCCATTAAGCTGTTCCTATTTTGATAGTTACTAAAGGAAAACAGATGAAATCCATCGAACAAATTTCTGCCATACAGCGCGAATTAGAATCCAAGGGGGTTAAATATTGCATTGGTGCTTATGTCGATATTCATGGCATTCCAAAAGCAAAAGTTGTCCCTATCGACCATTTACCGCAAATGGCCAAAGGATCGGAACGTTATACTGGATACGCGTTAGATGGTTTAGGGCAAGCCCCAAGCGATGATGAAATAAGTTCGATTCCTGATCTTGACCACATCATCCAGCTACCTTGGGAACCTAAAATAGCTTGGATGCCCGCTGATAACGGTTTTCAGGGAAAGCTCTACCCACTCAACACGCGCGTTGCGCTAAAGAATGTGCTGGCACAAGCCGCGGAAATGGGCTTTGGTTTCAATCTTGGAATCGAATGTGAAATCTATCTGCTCAAACAAGAAGCCGATGGAAGTTTATCTATTCCTAACCCTGACGATAAGCTCAATAAGCCATGTTATGACGTTCGGGGGTTTATGGACAACTTTACATGGCTAGACAAGATGGCCAGCGGCATTAATGCGTTGGGATGGGATTTATACTCATTCGATCATGAAGACGGTAATAGCCAATTCGAGTTCGACTTCAACTATTCTGATGCGCTGACAATGTGCGACCGATTCATCTTCTTCCGTTTTATGGCAAAGCATTATGCCAAAGAAATGGGATTGGTAGCCACCACCATGCCTAAACCTTTTGCAGACAAGACCGGCACGGGTGCACATTTCAACATGTCCTTGTATGACCTTAAAACTGGCGCGAACCTCTTTGCCTGCGATCCTAAGGATGACCCTCGTGGACTAGGCTTGACTAAGCTGGGATACCAATTCATCGCTGGAATTTTAAAGCATGGGCCTGCCTTGTGTGCCGCTTTTGCGCCAACAGTCAACAGTTACAAACGTCTTGTACGACAAGGGCGCATGAGCTATTTTAGTTGGGCTCCGGTGTTTAACTCATATGGCTCAAATAACCGAACCAACTCGGTTCGCGTACCAGCAGGTGGAGGCAGATGTGAATCTCGAAACGCAGATGGTGCAGTGAACCCCTATCTGGCCGCCACATTGGCCCTTGCAGCGGGTCTTGAAGGCATCCGCGAAGGACTTGACCCAGGAGCACCGAATGAGGACAACCTGTACGCCATACCTGAAATGGACCGCTTGAAACGCGGGATTGATTTTCTACCACAAACTCTACAGGATGCCGTCAAAGCATTCGCTTCCGACCCTCTAACCGAAACCGCCTTGGGGAAAGAACTGAGAGATGAGTTCATTACCTATAAATCTGAGGAATGGGAGACTTACCATTTAACGGTCAGCAAATGGGAAATCGAGCGTTATAGCTACCTTTTCTAAAACATAACGATTATGAATCTGAAAATCAAATCACCTCCAGTTAACCGAATCAGCATTTCTTTGCCTGATGACCTACAAGCCGATGTCGATGCCATGGTAATAAGTCGCGGCTTTAGTAGCCGTTCACAAGCCATCAATGACATGCTGCATCAGCATGTTGCTAGTCATAAGCACCAATTGGGGAATGAAATCATGGTTGGAACAATCACGCTTCTCTACAACAATTCCACGAAAGGACTGCAGAAAACCTTGGCTGACTTGCAATACCAAAACCTGGATGAGGTCATCAGCTCACTACATGTGCACTTGAAAGACAACCAAACGATGGAGGTTATTCTGGTCCAAGGCCCGGCGTTAAAGCTTCAATCGATAGCCGATGAAATCATCACGCTACGGGGGGTCATCACCGGGAAACTACAGCTGATGGCAGCCATGATCCCACCAATTCACCCTATGCCTAACCATTAATGCAGAGGAATAAATCATGAACAAGTTCAAAGAAAATGAAGTGTTATGGGAAGAAATCATTCCTGGCGGGAATCACTGGTCTGGCATTTTGAGACGTGGATCAGCACTACGTCTTACCGACCTTGATGGCGGAGCAAATGTAGCTGCATTGTTTTACAACCGTGAAGAAAAACTTGAACGTTATAACATGCCAGATACCCTTAAAGCGCAGCACACTGCTTTCCTGACAACTGGAAACGTCTGTTATTCCGATATGGGACGTATATTATGTTCTATTATTGGAGACTCAGTAGGTTGGCATGACACGGTATGTGGTATATCAGACGCAAACCTGATTGATGTGAAATATGGCAAGGCAAATTTTCAGACGCATCGAAATGAAATGTACCGAAGTGGAAAAGATGGCTTACTCATCGAATTAGCCAAATGGGGATTAGGCAAACGGGATTTAGTAGCCAACATCAATTTTTTCAGCAAAGTAAGCGCTGACCCTGACGGCAAGTTGCATTTTCATTCAAACAATAGCCCAGCGGGCAGTACCGTAGACTTGCGTTTTGAGATGGATTCATTGGTTGTCATTTCAACCGCCCCACACCCTTTAGATCCAAAGCCAGACTACAAACCTGCTTCCGTCAAGCTGAGCGCATGGCACGCCGGTATAGCAATGAACGATGATGTCTGCAGAGTTTTTTGCGAGCAAAACCAACGCGGTTTCGTTAACACTGAGCGTTATTACGCCTGCTAGGAGAATGCCATGTTGGTAGAAAGCAAATTACTCATTGAAAACGCCGTGCTGGATGAAGTCTGCCCATCAGGTGAACCATGGATGGGAACTGTAAAAAAAGGGCAAATATTCAGAATACTTGATCTAGAAGGTAATCAGGCAGTAGATACCTTGTTCTATAACGCTGATGATCCGGAGGAGCGCTATAGCGCCGTTGAGACCATTCAACATCAAGGTGCTCTTTATTTGTCGACTGGATCTGTGCTTTACAGTTCAGAAGGTCGTCCTATGTTGGAAATAGTTGCTGACACTTGCGGTAGACACGACACTTTAGGTGGCGCGTGTGCTGCCGAAAGCAACACGGTTCGCTACGCTTTGGAAAAGCGGCATATGCATAGCTGCAGGGATAACTTTATGCATGCCTTAACGCATTGTGACTGCGCAACCCACCGACACATGACCAAGCGCGACATCACTGCAAACATCAATTTTTTTATGAATGTTCCAGTAACACCTGAGGGTGCACTGACATTTGCTGACGGCATTTCTGCACCTGGCAAGTACGTGGAAATGCGTGCCGAGATGGATGTAATAGTCCTGATATCCAACTGTCCACAACTCAACAACCCATGTAATGCATATAACCCGACTCCTATCAGGCTGATGATTTGGGATAATGTCCCCTTGGCTTAATACTGCGCGGCCGGGACGACCCGGTATATAAAGATAACGAGGTGGGACGACCTGCCCGATATGAGGAATTAATCGATGTTTGACAAAGTTTTGATTGCCAACCGCGGAGAAATCGCTTGTCGCATAATACGCACACTCAAACGAATAGGCGTGAAATCTGTAGCTGTCTATTCAGAAGCCGATGCCAACTCACGCCATGTCCTGGATGCAGACGAATCTTTTTGCATTGGCCCGGCACAACCTTCCGAAAGTTATCTTAATTTCGAAAAGATTATTTCTGCAGCCCAATCCACAGGTGCGCAAGCCATACATCCAGGCTATGGCTTTCTGTCTGAGAATGCATCATTTGCTGAGTCATGCAAGGCCAATGGTATCGTATTTATTGGCCCTAATCCTGATCACATGCGAAAATTTGGCCTTAAGCATACAGCCCGAGAAATTGCCGAGGCGAATGAAATCCCCCTTTTGCCAGGGACAGGCTTGCTGGCTGATTCTGTTCATGCACAGGCTGAGGCAGCCAGAATTGGTTACCCGGTAATGCTGAAAAGTACGGCTGGCGGCGGCGGTATCGGCATGCAGCTGATATGGAGTCCAGACCAGCTAGTGCAGGCTTTCGAGTCAGTTGAACGGTTGTCACGCGCCAACTTTAAAGAAAGCGGCATCTATCTTGAAAAATATGTGCAGTCGGCACGGCATATTGAAGTACAGGTTTTTGGTGACGGTGAAGGTAATGTGATTGCTCTTGGAGAACGTGATTGCTCGGTACAACGCCGTAACCAAAAAGTTATCGAAGAAACCCCAGCCCCTAATATCAGCTCTATTATCCGAAAGCAGCTTTGGGAAACAGCAGAGAAACTGGGGAAAGCGATTGCCTATCAATCAGCTGGAACCGTCGAGTTTGTCTATGATAATGACACTGGTGCGTTTTATTTTCTTGAAGTAAATACGCGCTTACAGGTAGAACATGGGGTTACCGAACTTGTCAGCGGGCTGGATCTTGTTGAGTGGATGATTCGTCTTGCTGCCGGGGAACCTCTGAATCTGAAGGATTTTACTTACTCCCCATCGGGTCATGCCATTCAGGTTCGTATTTACGCAGAGGATCCAAACAAGCATTTTCAACCGTGCAGCGGCGTACTGACACAGGTGTCATTCCCGACATTAGCCAGAGTGGACACATGGATCGAGACCGGGAGCGAGATATCCCCATTTTATGACCCGCTGGTAGCAAAGATCCTGGTACATGCAGATAATCGTGATAGCGCTGTCACAAAACTAAAACAAGCTCTGGATGAAACAACGTTAGCTGGTATCGAAACCAACCTGCATTACTTGCGCCACATTCTACTGGATAAAGTATTTCCAAGTGGAGAACAAACAACACGCTATCTCAACAGTTTCAATTTCAAACCATCAACGATAGATGTCCTTGAATCAGGCGTCCAAAGTACCATACAAGACTATCCAGGAAGGCTTGGATACTGGGCAGTTGGCGTCCCTCCATCCGGCCCCATGGATCATCTGGCTTTTCGATTGGCGAACAGGTTAGTTGCAAATGAAGAGGGAGTAGCGGCGCTAGAGCTGACACTGATCGGGCCAACGCTGAAATTTAATTGTGATGCCATCATTGCACTTACGGGCGCACCCATGAAGGCAGAGCTGGATGGTCAAAGTATCAGCCTATGGCAACCTCATTCCGTCAAAGCCGGCAGCATACTCAAGTTAGGGGAAATCAATGGCGCAGGCTGCCGAGCATACTTGGCAGTCAAAGGAGGATTTGACGTACCGGACTACTTAGGTAGCAAATCCACTTTTACCCTTGGACAATTCGGTGGTCATGGTGGACGCACATTAAGGGTCGGTGACGTACTGCATATTTACCGCAACGAAATCGATAAGACTGACTCACCTGCCATTTCAGAGGAAGCTATCCCACAATACACTCGTTCGTGGCAAATCGGCGTGTTGTATGGCCCGCATGGCGCTCCAGACTTTTTTACAGACAATGACATCGAAACATTCTTTTCTACAGACTGGGAAGTACATTACAACTCCAATAGAACTGGCATTAGGCTCATTGGGCCGAAGCCGGAATGGGCACGTAAAGACGGTGGTGAAGCCGGCTTGCATCCGTCCAATATCCATGACAACGCTTACGCAATCGGCACGGTGGATTTTACGGGAGATATGCCTGTTATTCTTGGCCCAGATGGTCCAAGCTTAGGCGGATTTGTATGTCCTGCCACCATCGTCCAGGCTGAACTATGGAAAATGGGACAACTTAAGCCTGGCGATACCATAAAATTCAAACGCCTTTCCCGATTTGAAGCGCAATCGTTAGAACAAAATCAGAAGAAGCTGATCTCGACTCTTAAATACCAGCCGCTTGACAGCCATGCGAATACACATGATGACACCCCAATACTACAATCGGTATCTGGAAACACCGATAATATCGCAGTAACTTATCGTCAGGCAGGCGATAAATACTTGCTGGTAGAGTATGGCCCCTTGATGCTGGATCTAAATCTGCGCTTTAGGGTGCATGCTTTGATGCTCTGGCTAGAATCCCAGTCCATCTCGGGCATCATCGATCTTACGCCAGGAATCCGCTCCTTACAGGTACATTACGAGAGCCGTCAATTACCGTTGGAACGGTTGCTAGAAATTCTCGGGACTGCAGAAAAAGAATTACCTTCCATCGAAAACATGGAGGTTCCAACACGCATCGTACACTTGCCGCTGTCATGGGATGATTCTGCAACGCAATTGGCGATTGAAAAATACATGCAATCAGTTCGAAAAGATGCGCCATGGTGCCCTAGCAATATCGAATTCATAAGACGCATCAATGGCTTACAAAGCATTGAAGACGTTAAACGGATTGTATTCGATGCAAGTTACATGACGCTTGGGCTGGGAGATGTCTATCTGGGAGCCCCCGTAGCAACCCCGGTAGACCCTAGGCATCGATTGGTTACAACAAAATACAACCCGGCAAGAACCTGGACCCCAGAAAATGCCGTAGGTATTGGCGGGGCATATATGTGTGTCTATGGAATGGAAGGGCCTGGCGGATACCAGTTTGTGGGAAGAACATTACAAATGTGGAATCGTTGGAACCAGACTGCAGATTTTACTGATAGAAAACCTTGGCTGCTCCGTTTCTTTGATCAAATCCGCTTTTATCCAGTCAGCCATGAGGAGCTAGTAAATATTCGCCAAGATTTCCCGCGTGGCAAGTTCAAGCTAACAATAGAAGAAGAAACGTTCAGCCTGAGAGAGTACAACAACTTCTTAATAGAAAACTCAGCATCAATAGATGATTTTAAATCAGTACAGCAAACAGCATTTGAAGCAGAGCGTGATCGCTGGATATCCACGGG
>JAKOWL010000075.1 GCA_029781535.1 Pseudomonadota bacterium | reverse complement strand
GTGTGCGGTGTTGATGGTAATACCACGTGCTTTCTCTTCTGGAGCAGCGTCAATCTCGTCGTATTTCTTCGCTTCGCCACCGAACTTCTTAGACAAGATCGTGGTGATCGCAGCAGTCAATGTCGTCTTACCGTGGTCCACGTGTCCAATCGTACCTACGTTTACGTGCGGTTTGGTACGTTCAAATTTACCTTTTGCCATGTTAATGTCCTCTCAAATCGATATAAATTGTGAATTACTTCTTATTCATAATGGCATCTGCCACGTTTTTCGGTGCTTCAGAGTAGTGCTTGAACTCCATGCTGTAAGTCGCGCGACCCTGTGACAGCGAGCGCACTGTAGTGGAGTAACCAAACATCTCAGACAATGGCACCTCGGCACGAATCGCCTTGCCCCCACCCGCCATATCTTCCATGCCCTGGATGATACCGCGACGAGATGACAAGTCGCCCATCACATCACCCATGTACTCTTCAGGCGTCTCAACCTCTACCGCCATCATTGGCTCAAGCAGGACGGGGTCGGCTTTACGCATACCATCCTTGAACGCGATGGAGGCTGCCATCTTAAATGCATTCTCGTTCGAGTCCACATCATGGTAAGAACCATCGAACAGTGTCACTTTGGCATCTACCACGGGGAAGCCTGCCAACACACCCGAAGGAATCGTCTCGCGCAAACCTTTTTCCACTGCAGGGATAAACTCACGCGGCACGGTACCGCCCTTAATCGCATCAATAAACTCAAAACCTTTACCTGCTTCGTTTGGCTCCATTTTAAGCCATACATGGCCGTACTGACCTTTACCACCAGATTGCTTAACGAATTTACCCTCAATTTCAACCGTTTTCTTATACGCTTCACGGTAAGCCACTTGTGGCGCACCCACGTTAGCTTCAACGCCAAACTCGCGCTTCATACGGTCAACCAAGATTTCTAGGTGCAACTCACCCATACCGGAAATAATCGTTTGGCCTGACTCTTCATCAGAACGCACACGGAAGGAAGGATCCTCTTGCGCCAAGCGACCCAAAGCCAAACCCATTTTCTCTTGGTCTGCCTTAGTTTTCGGCTCTACCGCCACGTGAATCACAGGCTCAGGGAACACCATGCGCTCCAAGATGATTGGCTTCTCTGGAGAACATAACGTCTCACCGGTCGTCACATCTTTCAAGCCGATACAAGCCGCAATGTCACCCGCCAACACCTCTTCCACTGGCTCGCGTGAGTTTGCGTGCATCTGCACAATACGACCCACACGCTCTTTTTTATCTTTTACTGAGTTGAGCACCGTTTCGCCAGATTTTAGAACGCCAGAATAAACCCGAACAAAGGTGAGCTGACCTACGAAAGGATCTGTCATCAACTTAAACGCTAACGCAGAGAAACCTTCTTTGTCATCTGCTTTACGTGTAGTAGGCGTACCATCTTCATCTTCACCTTTTACATCAGGAATATCCACTGGCGCTGGAAGCAACTCAATGACAGCATCCAGCATGCGTTGCACACCTTTATTTTTGAATGCAGAACCACACAACATCGGCTGGATTTCGCCCGAGATAGTACGTATACGCAAACCTTTGATAATTTCTTTTTCGTCCAACTCGCCGTGCTCAAGGTACTTGTTCATCAAGTCTTCATTCGCTTCAGCGGCGGCTTCTATCATATGCTCGCGCCATTTTTTTGCTGTCTCAACCAAATCAGCAGGAATCTCACCGTAGGTAAATTTCATACCTTGGGAAGCTTCATCCCAGATAATTGATTTCATTTTCAACAAATCCACCACGCCAGTAAATGTGTCTTCACGACCAATAGGAATTACGATAGGAACTGGGTTTGCCCGTAAGCGTACGCGCATTTGATCTACCACTTTGAAGAAATCGGCACCAGAACGGTCCATTTTGTTCACGAAGGCCAGACGAGGCACTTTGTATTTATTGGCTTGACGCCACACAGTCTCGGATTGAGGCTGCACACCACCCACAGCACAGTACACCATACATGCGCCGTCCAACACACGCATGGAGCGCTCAACTTCAATCGTGAAGTCTACGTGCCCAGGGGTGTCAATGATATTGAATCGATGTTCTGGATAAGACATGTCCATGCCTTTCCAGAAACAGGTTGTCGCCGCGGAAGTGATAGTGATACCACGCTCCTGCTCCTGCTCCATCCAGTCCATGGTAGCTGCGCCGTCGTGCACCTCACCAATCTTATGGTTAACACCAGTGTAGTAAAGGATACGCTCAGTGGTAGTAGTTTTACCTGCGTCAATGTGCGCAGAAATACCAATGTTACGATAGCGTTCAATAGGGGTTTTACGAGCCACGATAAATACCTTTGCTTATCAATTCAATATCAAATTATTAAAGAGCGAGTACTGCGTTTTCCGCTTAATTAAAAGCGGAAATGAGAGAAGGCCTTGTTAGCCTCTGCCATACGATGCACTTCCTCACGTTTTTTCATTGCCGCGCCGCGACCTTCAGAAGCCTCGACCATTTCAGCCGCCAAACGCAGACCCATCGATTTCTCGCCACGCTTACGAGCGGCATCACGCAACCAACGCATAGCCAAAGCACTGCGACGACTTGGACGCACTTCAACCGGCACTTGGTAGTTAGCACCACCTACGCGGCGGCTTTTAACTTCAACCAAAGGACGCAGATTGTTCAATGCCAGCGTAAACACTTCCAGTGGATCTTTACCGCTTTTTGCAGACACCTGGTCAAAAGCACCATAAATAATACGCTCTGCAACAGATTTTTTACCGCCTGTCATCAACACATTCACGAATTTTGACAACTCGGTGCTACCGAATTTAGGATCAGGCAAAATGTTGCGTTTGGGAACTTCTCTACGTCTTGGCATAACTCTTCTTTCAAATTAATTTTGCTTAGCAACTACATTAGCAAGGCATTTCAGCCGCCGTTAATAAAAATCAGTAAAAAATATTAAGCTTTAGCTTCTTTAGGGCGTTTAGCGCCATATTTAGAACGTGATTGCTTACGATCTTTCACGCCAGCAGTATCCAAACTACCGCGAACCATGTGATAACGTACACCTGGCAAGTCTTTTACACGACCGCCACGAATCAGTACCACACTATGCTCTTGCAGATTATGCCCTTCACCACCGATGTAGCTAATTACTTCGTAGCCGTTGGTCAAACGCACCTTGGCCACTTTACGTAGCGCAGAGTTTGGTTTTTTAGGCGTTGTCGTGTACACACGAGTACATACGCCGCGTTTTTGTGGGCAAGATTCCAGCGCAGGCACCTTGCTTTTTGTTACCACTTTGACGCGTGGCTTGCGAATTAACTGGTTAATGGTTGGCATTACCTTACACCTTTATAAAATCGAATAAATCACATCAAATGACGTGTTTGCCAAGTTACTGATAACTTGGCCATTTTAGAAAACTTGGCATTTTATTCAGCAGCCACTTTCATGTCAAGAATTAGTTTGTAACACTTAACCTCTTCCAACATGAAAGTGTTGCTTTTTAGCTGTCATTACTCTGCAGCATTATCAGCATCGAAACCGCTATCCGCTCCGATAGTTGCTTCAGGCATTGTAGATTGTGCAAACTCCTCTGCCACTTGCTGTGCAAGTGCCTCATCCACTGACGCCTCTGGCGTAGCCACAATACCGCCACGTTTGCGTGTTTCGTGATATGCCAAGCCTGTACCTGCAGGAATCAGACGACCTACGATGACGTTCTCTTTCAGACCACGCAAGTCATCACGTTTGCCCAGGATAGCTGCCTCGGTCAATACACGCGTTGTCTCCTGGAACGATGCTGCGGAGATGAAGGAGTCTGTAGACAAGGATGCTTTGGTAATACCCAGCAATACATACTCAAAACTTGCTGGACGTTTATCCTGCGCAATCACTTGTTCGTTTTCGTTCAGTACATCCGCACGTTCAACCTGCTCACCTGGAATGAAGCTTGTATCGCCTGCATCGGTAATGCGGACGCGGCGCAACATTTGACGCACAATCACTTCGATGTGTTTGTCATTGATCTTCACACCTTGCAGACGATACACATCTTGCACTTCGTCAATCACATAGCGAGCCAAAGCTTCACGGCCTTGCAGACGGAGAATGTCCTGCGGATCCGCTGGACCATCTACGATCACTTCACCTTTGGTAACCACCTGGCCATCGTGCGCTGTCACGTGCTTATCTTTGGCAATCAGGAACTCATGTGCAACACCGTCCAGATCAGTAATCACCAGACGCTGTTTACCTTTCGTATCCTTACCGAAAGAAACAGTACCTGTCACTTCAGCCAGCATACCGGCATCTTTTGGCGAACGTGCTTCAAACAACTCAGCCACGCGCGGCAAACCACCGGTAATGTCACGGGTTTTGGAAGACTCTTGCGGGATACGTGCCAGCACTTCACCCACACCCACTTCCTGACCATCCTTCACAGTAATGATACAACCCAACTGGAAGGTTACGTTCACCGGCAGATCACTACCAGCAATCTTGACTTCGTTACCTGCCGCGTCCAGCAATTTCACTTGCGGACGCAGACCTTTGGACTGACCTGCACGTTGTTTCGGATCGATCACCACCAAGGATGACAAACCTGTCACCTCGTCTACCTGCTTGGCAACAGTCACGCCTTCTTCCACGTTTTCGAATTTCACGCGGCCTGCGTATTCGGTAATAATCGGACGCGTATGCGGATCCCATGTTGCAAGGGTTTGGCCTGCTTTGACAACCTTGCCATCCGTCACGGTCAATGTCGCACCGTAAGGCACTTTATGACGTTCACGTTCGCGACCATTATCATCTACGACAACGACTTCACCGTTACGTGAAATCACGACCTGCTCACCACGCAAGTTGGTCACATAACGCATGGTAGATGTGAAGTTTAATGTGCCGTTGGATTTGCTCTCAATCTGGCTCACAGATGCTGC
Organism: Pseudomonadota bacterium; assembly: GCA_029781535.1. Classification (GTDB taxonomy): domain Bacteria; phylum Pseudomonadota; class Gammaproteobacteria; order Burkholderiales; family Methylophilaceae; genus Methylophilus. The sequence goes on along the minus strand of JAKOWL010000075.1, from coordinate 1,382 downwards.
ACGCGATACCGCACCACCAATGTGGAAGGTACGCATGGTCAACTGAGTGCCTGGTTCACCGATGGATTGTGCCGCAATCACACCGACAGACTCACCGATGCTAATCAGCTTGCCGCGACCCAAGTCACGACCATAACATTTCGCGCAGATCCCGTAGCGGGTATCACAGGTTAGCGCCGTACGTACTTTGACCTCGTCGATACCCAAGGCATCGATCTTCTCAACTTCGTCCTCACCCAGCAAAGTACCAGCCGGATACACGATCTCTTGCGTTTCAGGATGAATGATGTCCAACGCAGCTGTACGACCCAGGATACGGTCATGCAACGGCTCTACAACTTCACCGCCTTTTACTAGGGCTTTGGTTACCAAACCTTCGGTTGTACCGCAATCATTTTCTGTGACCACCAAATCTTGGGTCACATCTACCAGACGACGAGTCAGGTAACCAGAGTTAGCTGTCTTCAACGCGGTATCGGCCAAACCTTTACGCGCACCGTGAGTAGAAATAAAGTACTGCAACACGTTCAGGCCGTCACGGAAGTTCGCGGTAATTGGCGTTTCAATGATCGAGCCGTCCGGTTTCGCCATCAGACCACGCATACCTGCCAACTGACGCACCTGTGCTGCGGAACCACGAGCACCGGAGTCAGCCATCATGTAAATCGCATTGAAGGATTCTTGACGCAAAGCCTTACCATCTTTCTGCACTGGCTTACCATCTGCATCCAGTACATTTTCTTCGCGCAACTGTTTCATCATCGCGTCAGCGACCTTGTCACCGGCGCGACCCCAGATGTCGACTACTTTGTTATAACGCTCACCTTGAGTCACCAAACCTGAAGTGTATTGATCTTCGATCTCTTTCACTTCTGCTTCAGCAGCCGAAATCAGTTGCTCTTTCTCTGGCGGTACCAACATGTCATTGATACTGATAGAAATACCCGCTTTGGTTGCATAGCTGTAACCCGTATACATTAGCTTGTCTGCAAAAATCACCGTTTCGCGAATGCCGACTTTACGGAATGACGCATTGATCAAGCGAGAAATCTCTTTTTTCTTCAATGCCTTGTCGATATAGCTGAATGGCAAGCCCGGCGGCAGGATTTCAGACAACAGGGCACGGCCTATCGTAGTCTCATAACGATTGATCTTGTCAGTTTTACTGCCGTCCAGACCAACTTCCACTTCTTTGATGCGGACAGTCACCTTGGCATGCAAATCCACCAATTTCTGGTCAAAGGCGCGCTGCACTTCTTTGATATCGCTGAAGAACATGCCTTCGCCTTTTGCCGCCACTTTTTCGCGGGTCATATAGTACAGACCCAACACGATATCCTGTGAAGGCACGATAATTGGTTCGCCGTTTGCAGGAGACAGCA